>CAYODB010000006.1:0-41141 GCA_964402495.1 uncultured Bordetella sp. | reverse complement strand
GAGGGCCTGGCGCCCAAGATCGTCGAGCAGGTGGCGCGCCTGTTCGAGGAAATCAAGAACCGGGGCGTGTCCATCCTGTTGGTCGAACAGAAGCTCACCATCGCGCTGAAAATCTCGCAACGCCTGTACGTGATGGGCCACGGCCAGATCGTGTTCGAAGGCTCGCCCGAAGGCTTGCGGAACAACGAGGCCGTTCGCAAGGAATGGCTGGAAGTCTAGGATTGGCGCGACATGCCTGTCGCGCAGCACGCTTGAACAAACATTGAACCACGGAGGGCACGGAGAGCACGGAGAACGACAAGAGAGAGATACGAACGAAGTAAGAGTGCTGTCGGCTGTACGATCCATGCTATCCGGACACCCAGATCCTGAATGGCGCTCATATCGCAATCCATTCCCATTTTTCTCCTC
Source organism: uncultured Bordetella sp. (assembly GCA_964402495.1). GTDB lineage: Bacteria > Pseudomonadota > Gammaproteobacteria > Burkholderiales > JACQAP01 > JACQAP01. The sequence continues at coordinate 40,730 of CAYODB010000006.1, read as the reverse complement.
GCTTTTCCTCCGTGCCCCTCCGCGCCCTCCGTGGTTCCGGGTTTTCCGATTTTGGAGGTTCAATGACCAGTCTCGTCGAGTACCAGAAGCAGGGCAGCATAGGCGTCATCACGCTCAACAATCCGCCGGTCAACGCGCTGTCGGTGAACAAGGGCGTGGTTCAGGGCATCCTCGATGCCCTCAAGGAAGGCGACCACGACCACCACATCCGCGCGCTCGTGATCATCGGCGGCGGGCGCAATTTCAGCGGCGGCGCCGACATCAGCGAATTCGGCAAGCCTTACGAGCCCGGCAAGGCGACCCTGCCCGACGCGCTGGCCTACATGGACACGGTCACCAAGCCGATTGTCGCGGCGATATCCGGCCCCACCATGGGCGGGGGACTGGAACTGGCCCTGGGCTGCCACTACCGGATCGCGCTGACCGGCGCCCAGATCGCCCTGCCCGAAGTGAAGCTAGGCATCCTTCCGGGTGCCGGCGGAACCCAGCGCGCGCCGCGACTGATGGGAGTGGAGAAGGCGCTGGATTTCATGGTGACCGGCGATCCGATTTCCAGCGAAAAGGCGAAAGAGTCCGGTCTCGTGGATGAGGTTGTCACAGGCGACCTGCGTGCCGCGGCGATCTCCTATGCCAACCGGCTCATCAAGGAAGGCAAGGGCGTGCGCCGTGCCAGTCAGATGGATGCCGTGCCGGACCAGCCGGCGGAGGCTTTCTTCGCGGCGGCACGCGAGCGCATCGCCAAGGCGTGGCGGGGTTTCCCGGCGCCCCTGGCGATTACTTCCTGCGTAGAAGCGGTGACCAGCCTGCCCTTTGCCAAAGGCGTCGCGTTCGAGCGCCAGCAGTTCGAGAAGCTGGTGAAAACCGATGAATCCCGCGCGCTGCGGCACCTGTTCTTCGCCGAACGCCAGGTCAGCAAGATTCCGGACGTAGCCGACGATACGCCGGTACGCGAAATAAAATCCGCGGCATTGATCGGCGCGGGCACCATGGGCGGCGGCATTGCGATGAACTTCGTCAACGCCGGCATTCCCGTGAAAATGCTCGAAGTGAACCAGGAGGCACTGGACAAGGGGCTGGGCATCGTTCGCAAAAATTACGCCGCCACGGTCGCCAAGGGCCGCCTGAGCCAGGAAGCCATGGACAAGCGCATGGCCCTGTTCACCGGTGTCACCAGCTACGAGGATATCAAGGATGCGGACATCATCATCGAGGCCGTATTCGAGGACATGGCCGTCAAGAAGCAGGTGTTCGAAAAACTCGACAAGGTGGCCAAGCGGGGAGCCATCCTCGCCACCAACACTTCCACGCTCGACGTGAACGAGATTGCCGCCGCGACCTCGCGTCCGCAGGACGTACTCGGGTTGCATTTCTTCAGTCCGGCGAACGTAATGAAGCTACTGGAAGTCGTGCGGGCCGACAAGACCGGCAAGGACGTGCTCGCCACGGCGTTGAAGCTGTCGAAGGCCATCAAGAAAGTCGGCGTCGTCGCCGGCGTGTGCGACGGTTTCATCGGCAACCGCATGCTGCACGGCTATTTCCGCGAAGCAGGGTTCCTGCTCGAGGAAGGCGCACTGCCGCAACAGGTGGACAAGGTCATCGAGGATTTCGGCTTCGCCATGGGCCCATTCCGGGTCGGCGACCTGGCCGGGCTAGACGTCGGCTGGTACATCCGCAAGCGCCAGGCAGCAACGCGGCCGGCGCACCTGCGTTACTCGAAAGTGGCGGACCAGGTCTGCGAGCTCGGCCGTTTCGGCCAGAAGACCGGCGCCGGCTGGTACCGTTACGAAGCCGGCAACCGCAACCCGATTCCCGATCCGGTGGTCGAGGAACTGATCGTGAAGGCTTCGAAGGAAGCCGGTCTCCAGCGCCGCCAGATCAGCGACCAGGAAATCCTCGAGCGTTGCATTTACGCGCTGGTCAATGAAGGCGCGGAGATCCTCGAGGAAGGCATCGCGCTGCGCGCCAGCGACATCGACATCGTCTACATCTACGGCTACGGCTTTCCGCGTTTCCGCGGCGGGCCGATGTTCCATGCCGATACCGTCGGCCTGGACAAAGTGCTGGCTTCGGTGAAGCGCTTTCACGAGAAGCATGGCGAATTCTGGAAGCCGGCGCCGCTGCTCGAGAGGCTTGCAGCCGAAGGCAAGAAATTTAACAGCTAGTTCTTGAACCACGGAGGACACGGAGGGCACGGAGAAGGGAAAGGACGAAACAGACGTGAACGATATCGCTGCATCCACTGGGCGATTTCCGGCAAGTGTCCGGTGCTGTCATGCCTCATTTTCCTCCGTGATCTAAAAGGGTACTCCACGCTGCGCGAGGGTATCCGTGTCCTCCGTGGTTCAGATTTTATTGGAGGCTTGAAATGACTGATGCAGTGATTGTTTCGACCGCGCGCACGCCGCTCTGCAAGAGCTGGAAAGGCGCGCTCAACATGACCCACGGCGCGACCATGGGTGGACACGTCGTCAAGGCGGCACTCGAGCGGGCGAAACTCGATCCAGCCGAGGTCGAGGACGTGATCATGGGCTGTGCGACGCCCGAAGGGGCGACAGGCCAGAACATCGCGCGCCAGATTGCATTGCGCGCAGGCATGCCCGTGACGGTGTCCGGCATGACCGTCAATCGCTTTTGTTCATCCGGCCTGCAGACCGTGGCGCTGGCGGCGCAGCGCATCCTGGCCGGCGAAGCGGAGATTTTCCTGGCCGGCGGCGTCGAGTCCATCTCCTGCGTACAGAACGAGATGAACAAGCACATGATCACGGATTCCTGGCTGAAGGAGAACAAGCCCGAAATCTACTGGCCCATGCTGGCTACCGCCGAGAATGTGGCGAAGCGCTACAAGATCGGCCGCGAGGTCCAGGACCGTTACGGCGTGGACAGCCAGTTGAAGGCGGCGAAGGCGCGGGCGGAAGGCAAGTTCAAGGACGAGATCGTTCCGATTCCGACCACCATGAAAGTGGTCGACAAGAACACCGGTCAGGAATCTACCAAACAGACCACGGCGAGCGAGGACGAGGGCATTCGCCCGGACACGACGTACGAGGGCATCTCGCAGATCAAGCCCGCAGTCGAAGGCGGCGTGATCGCCGCCGGCAATGCCAGCCAGTTTTCCGACGGGGCTTCGGTGCAGGTCCTCATGAGCGACCGCATGGCCTCGAAGAAGGGATTGAAGCCGATGGGTATCTTCCGCGGTTTCGCCGTCGCCGGGTGCGAACCCGATGAAATGGGCATCGGCCCGGTGTTCGCCATCCCCAAGCTGCTGAAGCAAGCTGGCAAGAAAATCGAGGACATCGGCTTGTGGGAACTGAACGAGGCTTTTGCCGTGCAGGTGATCTACTGCCGCGACAAGCTTGGCATTCCCAACGATCGCCTCAACGTCAATGGCGGTTCCATCGCCGTCGGCCATCCCTATGGCGTCACCGGCAGCAGGCTGGTCGGTCATGCCCTGATCGAAGGCAAGCGCCGCGGTGTCAAGTACGTCGTCGTCACCATGTGCGTTGGCGGTGGCATGGGTGCCGCCGGCCTGTTCGAAGTCGTCTAAGACCTATACCTCACCGCAAAGGCGCAAAGGCGCAAAGGACGCAAAGGAACGCAAAGAAAGGCAGGGCGTAAGTACGCACGATAGCGGATATGAACTGTGTCGAACGTGCCCCTGTTTGCTGGGTTTCGACAATTCGGGACGTTACTTGCTGTTATGTCAGGCTCTCCTTTGCGTACCTTTCTCTTCCCTTTGCGCCTTTGCGGTGAAGGGGTTGCTTGTTCCGGCGGCTGAAGGAAAACCGAAATGCAGTCGAAATTGCTGAACCGCCGGGACATGGAGTTCGTTCTCTACGAATTCCTCGACATCGAGTCGCTGACGCAGCGGCCGCGGTTCGCGGATCATTCGCGAGAAACGTTCGACGCCGCGCTCGAAACCGCAGCGAGAATCTCCGAAGAAAAATTCGCTCCCCACAACCGCAAGGCCGACCTCAACGAACCGCACTTTGTCGGCGGCAAGGTCGAAATGATCCCGGAGGTGGGCGAAGCGCTGGAAGCCTTCCGCAAGGCGGGTTTCATGTCGGCGTCGCAGGACTTCGAACTCGGTGGCATGCAACTGCCCTGGACCGTCGCGCAGGCCTGTTTCGCCTGGTTCAATGCGGCCAATGTATCGACCGCCGCCTATCCCTTTCTTACCATCGCCAACGCCAACCTGATCCGTGCCTTTGGGACGGAGCAGCAGAGGCAGCGCTACCTGCCGTCCCTGCTGGACGGACGCTATTTCGGTACGATGTGCCTGTCCGAGCCTCAGGCAGGCTCTTCGCTTGGCGATGTGCGCACGACGGCGCATCCGCAGGGCGACGGCAGTTATCGCATCACGGGCAACAAGATGTGGATCTCCGGTGGCGACCATGAGCTCTCCGAAAACATCATTCACCTGGTGCTGGCGCGCATCAAGGGTGCGCCGGCCGGCGTAAAGGGAATTTCCCTTTTCATCGTTCCTAAATTCAGGGTCAACGACGACGGCTCGCGCGCGGAGCGCAACGATGTGGCGCTGGCCGGGCTCAACCACAAGATGGGTTTCCGCGGCACCACCAACTGCGTGCTGAATTTCGGCGAGCAGGGCGGCGCCTGGGCGGAACTGATCGGCGAACCAGACAAGGGACTCGCGTATATGTTCCAGATGATGAACGAGGCTCGCATCGGTGTCGGCATGGGTGCGACCGTTCTGGGTTATACCGGCTATCTGCATGCGCTCGACTACGCCCGCCAGCGGCCCCAAGGCCGTTTGCCCGGCGGCAAGGATCCGAGCCTGCCCCCGGTGAGGATCATCGAACATGCCGACGTGAGGCGCATGTTGCTGGCGCAGAAAGCCTATGTCGAAGGCGCGCTGGCGCTTTGCCTGTACTGCGCGAGCCTGGTGGATGAAGCCCATACCTCCGAAGACGAAAAGGCGCGCCGCAATGCCAGCCTGCTACTCGAAATCCTGACGCCGGTCGCGAAGGCCTGGCCCTCGCACTACTGCCTTGAGGCCAACAGCCTGGCGATCCAGGTGCACGGCGGCTATGGCTATACCCGCGAGTATCCCGTCGAGCAGTTCTATCGTGACAACCGGCTCAATCCGATCCACGAGGGCACCAACGGCATCCAGGCCATCGACCTCCTGGGCCGCAAGGCCGGCATGGCCGACGGCGCCGGAATCCAGTTGCTCGCGCGCGAGATCAATGGCGTGGTGCGTGAAGCCCGGGCCTGCGATTCGGAGGAGTTGCGCCGCAGCGGCGAGGCCCTGAATGAAGCCCTGGATCGGGTCATGGACGTTACGCGCAACCTGCTCTGCGTGACCGGCCGTGGCGAAGTCGACCTCGGCCTGGCGAATGCATCGGTCTACCTTGATCTCGTCGGACACACCATACTGTCCTGGATCTGGCTGCGGCAGGCGTTGGTTGCCGTGAAGAAAGTCGGCGCCGCAGATGCGGAAGAGAAGGATTTCTACCAGGGCAAACTGCAGGCCTGTGCCTGGTTTTTCCGCTGGGAACTGCCGAAGACCAGGCAATGGCACGAGTTGCTCACCAGCCTGGATCGCACGACGCTGGAGATGCAGGACGGATGGTTCTAAATAACCGCGGGGAACGCAAAGGACGCAAAGGTACGCGAAGGAGAACCAACTTGAACAAAATGAGAGCGAGAACAGGCAGGTCGCGCATCCGGAGATAAGACTTTTTCCGCGGGAATTTCTTCCACGCAAGCGTAAAATCATAAACGCTTAAAGATTGGAATCCCTGCCGACGCCCGATCTCTTGGGCGCCCACGGGGATATTCCTTCGTAGCGAAGGTCCGCTACGCGACGCGCGGCCAAGATGCCCGGCACGCAGTGCGCACTGCGCCCGGTCACCATCGTAGCCACCCCAAGAACGGCCACGGATAAAACCGCGATCGTTCCAGGCCTGGGCGGTCGCTCATTCATGGGAGTAACCATGATTGAGCTTACGCTCAAGTTGAAGTTGAGCTACAGGCAGTTCCAGTACATGCTGGCGCTGCTCATGCTCTTCTTCAGCTAGTCACAACCCTGGCGGCGAAAGCCGCCAGGCCTAATGGGGGATAAATTGGAATCCGACAGCATCAGCAAGGAACACGAAGACCGTCTCGCAAAACTTCCACCTGAGCAGCGCAAGACGATTCTCGGCGAAACAACCAGACTCCTCAAGCGATTGCGTCTGGCGACTCGTTTCGAACATATTTTTGGGTGCGAGTCCACGGAGACCCAAATTAGCTATGATGACCTCGTTGAATGGCTGAAGTCTCTCCCGCCAGGAAGCCGCATAAACAAGGTGGAACGCAGGAAGGACTGACGTATTGCTTCGACGCACTATTTAAATGTAGTTTGTGGGAGCAGCGCATGGACTTCATCTACGGGGTCGCAAAAGTGCTCGTTGGTACTTTCGTCCTCTTTACTATTGCCAGGGTCAGCCTTAACAATCTCGGGTCCTATCACTCCGGCTGGCCATGGGTAGTCTTTGTCGGCGTGCTCGCTGTGGCAAATATGCTCTTGCATCGCATATTGGGCAGTTCAATTAACCCGCCGTTTTTTACAGCTGTCTGGTTCGCCATCACTCTCGCCGGTCTCCCTCCAAAGGAGTCTCCAACAGTGTTGCCTTTGCATAAGCGCGCTATCTTCGCGATAGTCGTAGGAACAGTCGTGGGCTGCGCTTCATACGTCGACGTTGTATCTACCAGTTGAAGGCCGCTTGCTCGATAGCAAGACTCTAACGAACCTCATTCGTGAAGAGCGCCTCGTTGTTAGTCTGAGCCCGTCAGCGCCATGTGGAAACAAGGAGAGGAAACTATGGGATTCTTTGCTAAGCTATTTGGGCCCAAGCAGCCTGCCCCTACCTGTGAAATTCACCCAGAAGACAAGGCGCTCGTTCGCACCGAGGACGACGAGTGGTGGGCAAGCTTGTCGCTCGCTGACTGTAAGCTCTTTGAGAAAACTGACAACGTTTTCCTTGTGGGCGCGCTTCAGAAGTTCATACAGAACGACGGTCTTTCCGAAGAGGAAGCCGCAGAGAAAGTGCGACGACAGTTTCCTTTCTACTACTGGACTCTTGAACAACGGGCAGAGGAGCATTTTCGCCTGTCTGCAGCAGATGCAAAGCTGCCCTATGTCCTCAAGGATCGCGTCAACAGAGCCGTGATGGGTGGAAAAATGAACCGTGCCAAACTGACCAGCGCTTCGTCAATGAATGCGCTAATCCGAGACCTATTGCGTTTGGGGCAAACGTAAGTCACCCGATTGAACGAAGCCGGCACAGACGAAGCGATGACTGCCATCTTGTACACCTACCTTGCCGGAGCATTGCTCGTCGCGTCGCGCCTTGGGTGGCACATGCTTCGTCGGCTGGATGGCTACGACTGGCACTTCAATAAACTTCAAATCTGGACGACGTTCATCTTTTTCTCTGTCCTATGGCCACTGACGGCATTTAGGCCAAAGGCGCTTCTTAGCCCAAGCACGCTCTTTGAGGACGATTATGATTTGGCGGCGCGTACGCGCACACGAGATCAGCTTTGGACGACGCCACCTGCTTGCGAAGCCATTGTCACGTACAAGCCGGAGAACGAAGAAGGCGATGAAACATTCGGTGAATTCCATTTTCACGCATCAAATGTTGAACGCTTTCTCCTTGAGAAGCTTCAAGAGCACCCGCATTTAGCGCGCGATGAGGAAGGCGCCCTACTTAATTGGGTTCAAAGCAGAAACGAGGCACAACACCACCTTACCCCGGTTCCATCTGCATGGACGAGGTTTAAGTACGTTGCAGACGACCTCATCCGCGCAGGCGAGGGAAAGGTCCGGTGCCTTCAATGCCGGGAGACCTTTCCTACCGGAGCACTTGTTCCAAAGGACGATCGTGGTCGCCCAGGCTGGAATTTCGCTCGACTAATATGCCCTCGCGGCCATCCCCTATTGGTTATCGAAGCGGTGCATCTACTGATGAAGAAAAAGTCACGGGACGGTAGTCAGTGAACCTTAAGGGCTGCTCCGGTCTCCATCAGAGGCGGCGCTCACGGTCACCTGGTCGAATTGGACGACCTGGATGAGTCAGGAGGCGAAGGCAATGAAGAATGTCTGTATCGCGGGTGTAGGATTCGTGCTCAGGGACGATGGCTTAAGCCTGAGGGAAATGGTTGCGAAGCTGCATGAGCATGGCTATCTCACTGCTGAAGAAATGGCGGAAGATGGTGGCGCGACGGCGCTTCAACGGAAAATGTACGACGGTCTATTTCAGAATCGCCACCATTATTCAAATCACCGGAAACCCTATTCGGAGTTGACGGAGGAAGAAAAAGAAAAGCAGGCACGGGAACAAAAGCTCGCGCGCGAAATGAACGCTTATGCTGACGCACTCGGAGTCAACGACCCGAAATACATGGACATGATTACCACGCCGGAAGACTTGGAGGCGTTCGGCATTGAAGTTAACGGCAAGAACATCGTTGACGCCGAGCTTGTTGCCAAGTCAATCCACAACGATCCGCTCGCCATAGAAAAGCTAAAGGCTCCGCCATCGCAAACGATGGTGTGTATATTAGAGATGGTCAGATGGGTTCTTGCTGGGAGGCCAGATGATCGCAGGGGAGGAAGTTGAGGTTAAGGGATCACAATACCGAGACAGCAGAAAGGTATCGCGCAAAGTACTTCCAGCCCTCGCCCTCGCCTTCGCCGAATGCCTCATGGGATTCCGAAATGCTAACTTCCTCCGAGAACGCGCGACTACGGTATAAGTTGAAGAAGCCCGACGCTCTCGCACAAGGGGAGTTCGCACACATGAACCATGTGAATCCGACGTAGCCGCGTTGAGGAGTGCACTTGAGTTTCGCCAAGCGTGGCCAATTGCAAATAGTGTCGATCCTTCCTAAAGTCGGAATCGCCGCGTTTGTTGTGGTTATCGTTTTTTTTGGCCTTAAGGGCTGCATCGTCACAGTTTGGTCTCCTCCACCGGAACCAACCACATACGCAATACATGGCAAGGATGGTCGCAACCTAGCGATGGTCTTTTTGCCAGAGCATGAAACTATCTTTCTATACGCGGAAGAAAAAACCGGCTTCATAGAAGCGTCACTAACCGAAATGCGTGGTTCGTATGGCACCCATTATTTTTGGCGTCTCTGGAGTGTCGCGACGCCTGGTCTAACCAGTGGTCCGTTCACGCTACGCTTGTACCCGGCAGGGTCTGAGCCAGTCGTCATGGAGACAACAGTAGTTAGAAAATTCATCCAGGGAACCTCTAAGCCAAATCTGCCAGAGGAAGGCAAGCGCACCTACCCAGTAATCCTTTTCTCTGAAAATGCGCTCCAATTTGAGGGCATGCTGTTGGCGAAGGAACCTACTGATGCTCGGGCCTTGCAGGACTTGCTGCGCACATTGAAGCCTAATAAAGGCGACTAAGGGGTTGCATCGCCTCTCGCAGCGCTAGACGAGCGCTTGGTGCGGCAGCCAGGTCCAGGTAAACGACAGGAAGACATGTTGACTAATCGACATGTGCCGCTGATTTGGGAGCATTGTTGCTATCGGTGTGCCACCAGCCCCACGCAAGGCGAAGACAAAGAGGAAAGTCAACAAATCGCGCGGAGTAGGCGCGCGTGTTTTTTTATACCAACGCGTCGACACCAAAGCGGGTCTTGGCGTGCGCTAATTCATGTACATAGCTGCGATTTCTTTTTAGCTTCCGCGCCGGTTGTGTTCTTGAACTCCTTTGCGTACCTTCGTGTCCTTCGTGGTGAATGCGTCTCTTGAGGGGAATATATGAACGTCAAAAAATTGTTCGACTTGTCCGGAAGAACCGCGCTCATTACAGGTGGATCGCGCGGTCTGGGATTGCAAATGGCCGAAGCCCTCGGGGAGATGGGCGCCAAAGTGGTGATCACCGCACGCAAGGCCGGTGAACTGGAGGAGGCGAAGGCGCACCTGAACGGCATGAGCATCGATGCGCTCGCGGTCACCAACGACCTGCAGGACACCGATTCCGTGAAGCCGATGGTGGAGCAGATCCTGAAAAGCCACGGGCAGATCGATATCCTGGTCAACAATGCCGGGGCGGCATGGGGTGCGCCGGCAGAGGACCATCCGCTGGACGCCTGGTACAAGATCATCAATCTGAATCTGACAGCAGTGTTCCTGATGAGCCAGACGGTGGGCAAGCTCAGCATGATTCCGCGCAAATACGGACGCATCATCAATCTCGCTTCGATCGCCGGCCTGGTCGGGACCGATCCGCGCATGATGCCGACCATCGCCTACAACGCCAGCAAGGGTGGGGTGGTCAACTTCACCCGCTCGCTGGCGGTGGAATGGGCGCACCATGGCATCACCGTGAATGCCATCGCGCCGGGTGTATTTCCCTCTAAAATGTCGCAGGGCATGATCGACCGGGCCGAGCAGATCATCATGGAAATGACGCCAATGAAGCGTCTGGGCACGGACTTCGATTTGAAAGGACTGGCAGTCCTGCTGGCGTCCGATGCCTCCGCCTACATCACCGGCCAGATCGTGGCGGTCGATGGCGGCCTGGTCTCGATGTAGGCACGGATGGCCGCGCAGAAAGCAGGGTTCAACATCCATGTACCCTTCGTCGAGCATCTTGGAATCCGCATCCTGGAAAAGGGCGACGGCCTGGTAAGGCTGCGCCTGGATCCTCGTCCGGAACTGGCGAATAGCTGGGGTTCGGTGCATGGCGGCGTGCTGATGACCATGCTCGACGTGGCGCTGGCCAGCGCGGGGCGGGCACTGGATGAAACCTGCAATGGCGCCCTCACGGTGGAAATGAAGGTGAACTTCATCGCGGCCGCGATGGGCCCCGTTCTCGGAGAAGGGCGTGCGCAGCGCGCAGGCCGCTCGCTGATTTTTTCCGAAGGCGAATTGCGCGGCGAGGACGGCACGCTGCTCGCCAAGGCCACCGGCACCTTCAAGCTCCTGTACCCTTCCGCAGCTCAATAGCGACGGACGGGAATGTAAACAAAACGAAACGCCAACCGCGGAGGACGCAGAGGACACGGAGGAAAAGAAAAGCGAGGAACGGCCAACGTTCTCTGGAATGGATCGTGAGCCAATAAGATGCATCCCCCAAACTTGCTTTCTTGCTCTTGCCTTTCCTCCGCGTCCTCTGCGGTGAGAGTTAGTTTGAGAGAGGGAATGTATGCCGCTTGACCCGCAAATCGAAATCCTTCTTGGCCTGGCAAAGAAGGCCAACCTGCCCGAGGTCTGGCAGCTCACTCCGGACCAGGGGCGTGAGCAGTATATGACGCGCGTCAACAAGCTGAAGTTCGGAGAACCCATCTTTCGCGCCGAGGATCGGCGCATTCCCGGTCCGGGCAGCGACATTCCGATCCGAATCTATACGCCACGCGAACTCAAGACCGCGGAGAAATTGCCGGTGCTGATGTGGTTCCACGGCGGCGGATTCGTGATCGGTTCCCTGGAAACCCACGATTCCGTCTGCCGCATGCTGGCCAACAAGGCGGAATGCATCGTCGTGTCGGTCGACTACCGCCTGGCGCCCGAATCCCGATTCCCGGCTGCGGTGGAAGATAGCCAGGCTGCGATGAAGTGGGTGGCTCTGCATGCCGTCGAATTCGGCGGTGACGCAAGTTGCATGGCGGTCGGTGGGGACAGCGCCGGCGCCAATCTGGCGACGGTGATGGCAATCCTTGCGCGCGATGCCGCGCATCCGAAGCTCGTGTTCCAGTTGCTGATCTATCCGTGCGTGGCTCCCGAGCCGGAAACGGCGTCGCACCACAAATTCAAGGAGGGGTATATCCTCTCGCGGAATTCGATCACGTGGTTCTACAAGCAGTACTTGCGCAGCGGCAAGGATTCGAACGACTTCCGTTTCGCGCCCTTGCTGCTGGACGACCTGTCGGGCCTGCCACCTTCGCTGATCATCGTCGCCGGATACGATCCGCTTCGCGACGAAGGCATCGACTATGCGAAAAGGCTGATCGAGGCGGGAAACCGCGTGCGGCTGTCGAACTACGAAGGCATGGTCCACGGCTTCTACCTGATGGGCGGCGCGGTGGACGCGGCCAGACGAGCCGTGGCCGAGTCCGCCGAGGTGATGCTCGCGGCCTTTGATGGCGCTCGTGGAATCGACCGCAAGATCTCAACAACGGCGTGATATTCGGGAGGGAAGTCATGGGTAACCTGAAGGGCAAGGTAGCGTGGATCACCGGAGCGGGCACCGGTATCGGCCTGGCGGGCGCGAAGGCGCTGGCGGATGCGGGTGCGATCGTGGTGATGTCCGGGCGGCGCAAGGAAGTGCTGGCGCCCGAGGCCGACAAGATCCGCATCAAGGGCGGAACGGCGGAGGCCGAGGCCCTGGACGTGTCCGATGCAAAGGCGGTGAAAAAAGTGGCGGATGCGATCCTGGCCCGCCATGGCCACATCGATATCCTGGTCAACAGCGCGGGGTTGAACACGCCGAACCGGTACTGGAAAAACCAGACGATCGAAGGCTGGCGCGACGTGATCGGCATCAACCTCGACGGGTCGTTCTATACCTGCCAGGCGGTCATCCCGGCGATGCGTGCAAAAAAGGACGGACTCATCATCAACGTGTCGTCCTGGGCTGGCGTGTTCCATCCCAAGCTTACCGGCGCGGCCTATAACGCGAGCAAGCACGCGGTCACGGCGATGACCGAAACCATCAACATGGAAGAATGCACCAACGGCATCCGCGCCTGCGCCATCTGCCCGGCGGAAGTCGCCACGCCGATCATGGACCGGCGTCCGGTTCCGCCCAGCGCCGCGGACCGGGCGCGCATGCTGCAGCCGGAAGACCTCGGCAACACCATCCGCTTTATTGCCGAGATGCCCGCCCACGCCTGCATCAATCAGTTGATCATCAGTCCGACCTGGAACCGGATGTACATCGACAACCTCTAGCCGCAATAGCTTCCATGGGCGCGACGCTGTTCACCAACGTCAACATCTTCGACGGCAGCGGCGCGCCGCCATTCCGGGGCAGCGTGCTGGTGCGCGGCGAGCGTATAGAGTCTGTAATGCCGCAAGGCGCGCAAACCGTGGTCCGCGATGCAGCGGTCGTTGACGGCCGGGGCGCGACGCTGATGCCCGGCCTGATCGAAGCGCATTCCCACCTGACGTTCACCGATGTCGCACTTTCCGTGGAGCTGGGCTTCATTCCGCCGGAAGAACACATGCTGAAAACCGCACAGAACGCGCGGCGCATGCTCGATGCCGGATTCACCTCCTGTTTCAGCGCGGCCGCGGCCAAGCCGCGGCTGGACATCGTTTTGCGCAACGCAATCGACGGCGGCGCCGTTCCCGGACCCAGGACCCTGGCGGCAAGCCCGGAAATGACGGTCTCCGCGGGGCTCGGCGACGTGCGCCTGTACCACATGTACCGGGAGAATTTCGCGGTGGTCTGCGACGGACCCGCGGAATTTCGCAAGTTCTCGCGGACAATGGTGCGTGAAGGCGCGGACACGCTGAAGATCAACGTGTCAGGCGACGCGGGGACCCCGCACTCGCCGGCCGATACGACCGTGATGAATGAAGCCGAAGTGGCGGCGGTCTGCGACGTCGCCCATGCGCACGGCAAGCGGATCGCTGCCCATGCCCGCAGCGCCGAGTCCGTGAAAATGTGCCTGCGCCACGGCGTGCAGGTGATCTACCACGCCACCTTGCTGGACGAGGAAGCGATGGATGCCCTCGAGGAGGCAAAGGACGAGGTTTTCGTCGGACCCGTTCTCGGCCATCTGTATACGACCCTCTACGAAGCCGGGCCCTGGGGCATCACGCGCCAGATCGCCGAGCAGCGGGGTGTCGCCCATGAACTCGATCGCGGAATCGAAAGCATGCGCGAACTGCACCGGCGCGGCGTGCGTATCCTGATAGGCGGGGACTATGGATTCTCCTGGAACCCCGTGGGCACCGACGCGCGCGACATCGAGCACTTCGTCAACCTCCTTGGATTTACGCCGATGGAGGCGATCATCGCCGCCACCCGGCTGGGCGGCGAGATCATGGGCATGGGAGACCGTATCGGCCAGGTCAGGGCCGGCTACCTGGCCGACTTGCTTTTGGTCGACGGCGACCCCCTGGCCAGTGTTGCCATCCTGCAGGATCGCCAAAAACTGCGCGCAATCATGAAAAACGGTGAATTCTGGAAGGCCCCGCCAATATAATCTTGCGGTGAGCTTTACCGTTTCTTTCCCCGTCGTTGTACGCCTGATCCTGCTTGCCTCGCTGGCTGCGGCCGCGGCACTGCCCGCGCACGGGCAGACGCGCGCGGTGCAGGACAGGCAGGACCTCATCAACTGGTACTACTCGGCCACGTTCGGCACCGGGGTTTATACCGCCGGCGACCGCACGGTTGCCGCCGTTCAGTTGCCGATCTCCCGTGTGCTGCGCCCGGTTGGCGAAGGCCGGTACGGCTTGCAACTGAAAATCCCTGTCACGTTCGGCTTCTACGACTACGCCTTCGACGATGCCTTCAGTGGCGAGTTTCCCCAACAGGTCAGCACCGTGAGCGTGATGCCCGGCCTGGAATGGGAAATGCCGCTATCGCGTCGCTGGACCGTGAAGCCTTATTTCTCGACGGGACTCGGACAGGAGCTGTCCGGCCGGGAATCGGCGCTGATTTACGATTTCGGCCTCAAGAGCCGCTTCTTGCTGGGCGAGGACAAAGGCGTCGAATTCTCGTTGGTGAACAGCCTGACCGCCGCCGGCTACCGCCCGCGCGGAGGTCCGGCCCAGCCCTTCGGCGTGCTTGCCATCGGACTGGACCTGGTGATTCCGACGAATAGGGTCCTGTTTGGACGCGATGCCTTCATCGGCTTCACCCCGATCTATTACTATTTTTTCAATCAGATCCGCTTCGCCGAATTCAGCGACGCGGACAACCGCCTGCGCGAGCAGTTCGAGCTTGCCATCAGCGTGATGAGCCGCAAGCCCTGGTCACTGAAATATTTCGATGTCGATCGCGTCGGGCTCGCCATCCGGACCAGCAGCGAAGTGTTCGGAGTGGGCCTGTTCACCTCCCTGCCTTTCTGACCCGGGCGAGCATCCAAGAGCCGCTTTCGCCCGTATCTCGAAACGACAACCTGGAGAGGAGCTCACATGAACAAGTCGATGGCGAAGGCGGGCGCTGCGGCGGCCGCCGCCTTGCTGGCCACGGGGGCATTTGCAGAGGAATGCCGGCTCGAGAGCCCGGCGCATCGGGTGACCGTGGTCGAGCTCTACACCTCGGAAGGCTGCAGCAGTTGCCCGCCGGCCGACCGCTGGCTGAGCACCCTGCCGGGGCAGGGTGTGCTGCCCGACAACGCGATCCTGCTCGCCTATCACGTCGACTACTGGAACCAGTTGGGCTGGCCGGACCGATTCTCCCGGCCGCAGTACAGCGAACGGCAGCGCGCGCTGGCGGCGCGATCCGGCGCCGGTTTCGTCTATACGCCGCAATTCACGCTCGATGGCCGCGACTTTCGGGTGGGCAGGAGCACGGAAAAGCTGCGTGCCCGCCTGGCGGAGATCAACCGCCAGCCGCAGAAGGCGGATATCCGCGCCGACATCCGGCGTTCGGACAAGGAACTGCAGGTCCGCGGTAGCGCCACCCTGACGAATTCGACCCAGGGTTCAAGGGCGCAGGTCTGGGTGGCCGTTTACGAGAACGGCCTGTCGTCCCAGGTGCGGGCCGGAGAAAACTCGGGGGAACGGCTGAATCACGACTTCGTGGTGCGTGACCTTGCTGGACCCTTCGGTCTCGGCGCCGCGGGCCGCGTCAATTTCGACCATCTGGTGAAAGTCGGGCCGGACTGGAACCTCGACCGCGTCGGCATTGCCGTCTTTGCGGAAGATTCGGCCACCGGCGAAGTTCTCGGCGCCGCGGCACGACCGTCCTCCTGCGGCTCCTGAGATGCAATAGTCGGAGCCTGATCGGGCAGCAACCGGCCGCCCGAAAACCCGGCGATTACCGTTTCCTGCAGCAGCCAGGTGGTCGGCGTGAGCCTGTTCACTGCCGTTCTGACTCGCGGCGTGAGCCGTCTGGAAAAGGCACGTCACCCCTTCAGAAAGTTTCGCCCTTCCGGAGGGGTGACACTAAAGTCTTAATGGGAACGGCTAAATGACGGTCAGGGTCGCGACGGCCGGGGCCGCGTTGTTGCCGTGGTTGGTTTGTAAGACGCCGGCAGGCAGCGTATTGATGTAGCTGCCTGCGACCGGCGCGGTTACGTTCGCCGTCACCGTGCAAGAACCATTGGCCGGGATCAGGCCTTCCGCCGTCAGGCCCACCTTCCCCGTATCGACAATGAACCACCCCAACAACAGCGGGGTCTCGATGCAGGTGGTGCTGACGCTGCCGCCGACCACCACCAGGCCGCTGGGCAAGTTGTCGATGAACGGCCCGGTCAGGTTGGCGGGTGTGTCGTTGCTGTTGCTGAAGGTAATGGTAAGCGTCGATACCCCGCCAGCATTGATGGTGCCCGGGCTGAAGGTCTTGCCGAGAGTGGGGCGGGAGGAAGTGACCGGTATGTTGCATACGGGGACGGTGACGGTGTTGGAATCCATCGTCACTGCACCGTTTCGCGCCAGGGTTCTACCGGACACGTTTGCGCCGGTAGTGAGGGTAATGCTCGTGAGTGCGAGAATATTGCCGACGAACGAAGTGCCTGTACCGAGAGTCGCGGAACTGCCAACCTGCCAATAAACGTTACAGGCTTGTCCGCCATTGGTCGGCAGCACGGACGCGTTGCTCGCCGTGGTGAGGGTGCTCCCTGTCTTGAACACCCAGACCGCACCGGGGTCGCCCCCCGCGTCCAGCGTGAGCGCACCCGTCAACTGAGCTGAGGACGAAAAACAATAGACGCCCGGCACGAGCGTCTTGCCGCCGAGATCCTGTCCAGTCAAGTCGGAATCGCACGCCTGGCTTGCCAGATCAATATACGCCGTAGTGGTGTCATTCTGAGCCTGAAGCGCCTCCGCATCGGCCGCATGCATCACTCCGGTCAGGATCCCGGGAGGGAAGCCGGTGATCGCCGAGCCCGGGCTGACACCCAGGTTTCCGGTGACGACGCTGGAACCGGTATTGGTCACCGTCGAGCCGCCGAGTACCGCAAAGCTCTGCTCCGTGCCCAGTGGCGGCAGGGTCGCGGCCGCGGCCGCGGCCGAAGAGGCGCTGACTTGGTCCGGGCTCTGATCCCCGCAACCGGCCACAAAAGCAGCCAGCAGCAATGCCATGAACCACATAAGTGGTTTAAATAAACTTCCGAATCTGATCATGTGTTTCTCCTGATCGCTGGATGCCGACAGGGATCGGTGTGCGGCTGATTCATTACGGCCGCGCTCCCTGCCCCCGGCACCGCAGGTTCTGCCAGGGTTTTGGCCCCGGGCATTGGCCAATTTCCCCCTCCGCCGGAAAACGTTCTGTACGATAGCGCACGTAACCCAAAAAAAGCCGGCCTCGCGTTGATGACATATCCGCCTGCGACGACGATGCTATGTTCGCTACCGTACATAGGCGTGCAAGTGTCGCTTCCGGCCCGGGGCTCCCTCGTCAAAACGCCCGCCTCGCGGATCGCGCCTTGCAAGTCCCCCTGAAGGCTGCCGCCCACAGACCAGTCTGAAGGGCCAAAAACTGAAGGGCTAAAAAAAGGACCCTCGCGGATCCTTTTCCTTGTTGGTCCTTCCTGCGCTTGTGGCCGACTGACTGCAACCGTCATGGTTGTCTTACGCGCGATCTTTCGTCGCGCCGTGAACGCGGCTGGTAGTCAGCCGCACATTGCATGAACGCTTGTGCCTTAGAACCTGTATTTCACTTCCAACCCGTATTCCCGTGTCTCGTTTTCTGGTTCGAATCCGCGAATACCAAAACCGATAGGCACGATATCCGAATCCTCAATACTCCAGTAATGCATCCAGGGACCGAATGCCCATGAACCGTTCTCTGCCATTACCGAAAAGCGATACCCGTAGCCCTTGTTTTGCGAATTGATCGCATCGTTATAACCGATACCGACATCGGTGAACTGCGTTATCTGTCTTCCTCTGATGAAGTAATCGTATTCAACGGTGGTGGCGATCACCCATTTAGCGTTGACATCGATGCGTGAGGTCAACCCCAGAGGGGCGTACAAATAATGGGAATAGCGCTGATAGCCGACCGCGCCTGTGGAAGTCGTGCCTCTCAGGTCATTGTAAAGATAGCGGGAGCCGATCCCCGCAAAAGGCGAAAGGGAAAACCCGCTGCGCGGCAAAAAATCCCTGCCGATGACCACTCGAGTTTCGACGATCGAATCCGGAACTGAATCCGTCGTGCCGGATCCCTCGTATTTGAGCGACCCGTACGCGTATCGCCCGTCAACCTTGAAAAACCACCGACTGGCGCTGGTCAGGGTATAGCCGCCGGTGACGCCCGCTCTGTTTCCCCAGATCTTTGCCCCGATACCCGGCTCCTCATAGCGGTAGTCCGACAGTTGCGCCCCGATCTCCCAGCCGCGCCGGGTCACGAGGGGATCGGCCGTTACGCTTTTTTGTGCCGCTGCGACGGGGGAAATAGCAACGAGAATTGTTGCAACGATGAGTGCTTTACGCATGTACGCTCCCTGATTTGAGGTCCGGTGCAATCGCAAGTGCGTGGAAGTCCAGTGCGTCGAAGTATTGGGCATTGCCTGTTTCCTGCTCCGCCCGAGTGGTGGGCCGATGGATTCCCGCGTGCGTCAGATATGGCGTTCCCCGAGACTTTCGTGTCAGCGTGCGCCACCCAGGAAATCGACCGCCAGAGCAGCCAGCGAACGCGTGCCCTGAAGCAGTCCTGATTCGTCGATGTAAAAGCGCGGCGAGTGGTTCGGCGCCGCCTGCAACAGGTCCTGGTCTTTCGGCGTGATGCCGACGAAATAGAACAGGCCCGGCACTTCCTGCTGGAAGTAGGAAAAGTCCTCCGCCACCATCACGCGCTTCGACACCGCGGCGCCGCCTTCGCCGCCGATCCGCTTCAGCGTCGGAATCATCCTCTCGGTCAGCGCAGGGTCGTTCACGGTCACCGGCACCGCTTTCTCGATCCTGACTTCCGCCTGCGCGTGATTGGCTTCGGCGATGGATTGCGCGATGTGTTTGATGCGGGCATGGATATCCTGGCGCATTTCCTCGTCGAAGCTGCGGATGGTGCCCGTCATCTCGACCTGGTCGGGGATGATGTTCTTGCGTGCGCCGCCGTGGATGGTGGCCACGGTGACGACGGCGGGTTCCTTCGAGACGTCGATCTGGCGTGCCACGATGTTCTGCAGGCCGCCAATGATCTGCGCCGAGGTGACGACCGGGTCGATGCCCGACCACGGCCAGGCGCCGTGGGTCTGCTTGCCCTTCACCGTGATGTATAGCCAGTCGGCGCTTGCCATCAGCGGACCTTCACGATAAGTGATCATGCCGGCCGGCAGGCCGGAAATGACGTGCAAGCCGAAGATTGCGTCGGGCCTCGGATTCTCCAGCGCGCCTTCTTCGACCATCAGCGGCGCGCCGCCGGTTTCACCGGGCGGGGGGCCTTCTTCCGCGGGCTGGAAGATGAACTTCACGGTGCCCGGCAACTGGTCCTTCACGCCGGCCAGCACTTCGGCCACGCCCATCAGGATCGCAATGTGCGCGTCATGTCCGCAGGCATGCATGACACCGACCTGCTGGCCCAGGTATTCCGTCTTGACCGTGGACTTGAAGGGCAGGTCGGATTCCTCGATCACGGGCAGTGCGTCCATGTCGGCGCGCAAGGCGACCACCGGGCCAGGTTTGCCGCCCTTGAGCAGGCCGATCACGCCGGTCTTCGCCACGCCGGTCTTCACCTCCATGCCGAGCTTGCGCAGGTGGTCCGCCACCAGTTGCGCGGTATTGGTTTCGCGGTTCGAGAGCTCTGGATTCTGGTGTACATGGCGCCGCCACTCGATGACCTTGCCTTCCAGGGCGCGGACCCGCTGGTCGACCGTGGCGGCGAGGTCCTGTGCCCCGGCGCTACCGGCGAGGACGATCAGGGTAAAGGCGAGGGCAGGCTGCAGGGGGCGCATGGGCATTTCCTCTTGGTGGGTTTCACTGCGGTTACGACGGAATTAGAGCACAAAGCCGCGGCGCCGGGCAGCGCATCAGTTTCCTGATTCGAACCGGAATCCTTTCACCGCAAAGGCGCAAAGAACGCAAAGGAGATCAAAAAAAGAATCGGAAGAACCCAGGCTGAAGAAATTGACCATGCGTGCTCGTAGAATCGCGTGTCACCTGATGTTGTTTGCCGTACTGCTGTTCTTTGCGTCCTTTGCGCCTTCGCGGTGAGAAGCTTCAGGATTAAGTGACTGACTGATGAAGCACCCGGCGCTGGCTGCGCTGGCAACCGTAGCCCCGAGCCCGCATAATCACGCACTTCGCCCATCAAGAGCCTGCCCATGAGATCCCTGCATATCACCGCCGCCTTCGCGCTCGCCATGGTGATCATCATCGTGAGTTCGAACATCCTCGTGCAGTATCCGCTGGGCGACTGGTTGACCTGGGGCGCGATCACCTATCCCTTCTCGTTTCTCGTGGTGGACCTGGCAAACCGCTACCACGGGCCGCAAGCCGCCCGGCGAATCGTTTACGTGGGGTTCATTTTCGCCGTGGTGCTTTCGGCCTGGCTCGCCACGCCGCGGATCGCGGTGGCCTCCGGCACCGCCTTCCTGTGCGCCGAACTCCTCGACGTGACGGTATTCAACCGGCTGCGCCGCCGCATCTGGTGGCAACCTCCGCTGGTATCCACTTTGGCGGCCTCCGTATTGGACACCGCAATATTCTTCTCGCTCGCATTCGCGGGAACCGGCGTGCCTTGGGTGACGCTGGCTGTGGGCGACTTCGGCGTCAAGCTGGCCATTGCCTTGTTTGCTCTGCTGCCGTTCCGCCTCGCATTGAACCTGGTGCGCCCGGCGAACTGAGGCAGCAACGTGGCAGCCAACCGCACCAACCCGGCCTGGAGCTGGATCGTTCCCTTCGCCGGGTTGCTGCAAGGCGTGGTGCACCTGGCGATTTTCGCGGCATTTCTGTTTTTCGCCGTCGTACCTTAGCCCTTTACCGCAAAGGCGCAAAGGTTACGCAAAGGAAACCGATCAAAACAGGGATATAAAAGGGCGGAATGCTGCGAAGGTGCGGGTCGGGGTAATGGAGATTCCCCGAAAAGGATCGCTGGCAAGACGATGACTGTCCGCCACCCTCCGATATGTCCAGTACCTCGAACATTCATCTATCATTTCGCCTTCCTTTGCGTCTTTGCGATGAAGACAGTAAGTAAATGTGGAGATAGGGAATGCTGGGAGCACTGACAGTATTGCTGGTCTTCCAGCTCGTAGGGGAGGTCATCTCCCACGGCTTGGGTTTGCCGATTCCCGGGCCCGTGATCGGGTTCGCGCTGTTGCTACTGGCGCTTGCCGTCCGGCGTGGCGTTCCCGCTGAGCTGCGCACCACGGCAACCGGGTTACTGCAGCATTTTTCCCTGATGTTCGTCCCCGCAGGGGTCGGAGTCATGGTGCATCTCTCGCGGCTGCGGGACGAATGGCTGCCGATTACCGTCGCGCTGATCCTGAGCACGCTCCTGACGATCGCCTGCACGGCGCTGGTGATGAACTGGATGATGCGCCGCTTTGCCGGCAAGGAGGAGGCGTGACGCCCCGGATCACCGACATTTGGGTCTACCTGTCGACGACTCCGCTGTTGGGCTTGACCGTGACCCTGCTCGTGTACCAGGGCGCGTTCTGGATCTACAAGCGCGCAGATTTCAATCCGCTGCTGAATCCGGTGCCCTGGTCCGTGGCTACGCTGGTCGTCATCCTGACGGTCACTAACACGCCTTACCAGACCTATTTCGACGGTGCCCAGTTCGTGCATTTTCTTCTTGGGCCGGCGACGGTGGCGCTCGCCGTCCCGCTCTATCCCCAGCTCGGCAAGCTGAGCCGCGCTGTCGTTCCGGTGATCGGTGGGCTGCTTGCGGGCGGGGTGGTAGCGGCGGGCTCCGCGGTGGGAATCGCCTGGTTGCTCGGCGCCAGCGATACGACGCTGCTTTCCATTGCGCCGAAATCCGTGACGGCGCCGATCGCAATGGGTATCTCGGAGAAAATCGGCGGCCTGCCGTCCCTGACTGCAGTACTGGTGATGGTGACCGGCGTCCTGGGTGTGATCAGCGCGAAGTACGTCCTCAATTTCTTAAGGATCACCGATCACGCCGTGCGTGGGTTCTCGATCGGGGTGGCTGCGCATGGGATGGGGATTGCCCGCGCATTCCAGGTGAGCGAGGAGGCCGGTGCTTTCGCCGGCGTGGCGATGGCGCTGATGGCCCTCGGTTCGTCGATCCTGTTTCCGCTATTGCTCTGGGTCTTTACCCGCTAGCATTGGTCGGGTGCCAAGGCGCCCCCCCCAATGAAGGACTGCCTTCAACCGGGTGACGTACTGAACCTGCCCAATATGGGTTTTATAAAACAGTACTCGCGCCTTTGCATGTACCTTATATTTTGTCGACGTGCTTTGTTCCGCGTGTCCTCCGCGCCTTAAGATGCAACACTTACGGCCGAAGCTGCTGCGGTAAAGATATTGGATCGGCAGTCAGGCAAGCTTGACGAGCTGCTTGCCGAGGTTGGCGCCTTTGAGCAAACCCATGAACGCCTTTGGCGCATTGTGAATGCCTTCGGCAACAGTCTCGTGGTATTTGAGCTTGCCCTGGGCCACATACTTCGCGAGCTGCGCGACGGCCCGGACATAGAGATCCGGCCGGTCGAAGACGATGAAGCCCTGCAGCTTTACCCGGTTTACCAACAGGGAACGCATCATTTTCGTGCCGTAAGCCTCGGTCGCGTTGTAGTCGGAGATCATGCCGCACAGCGCGACGCGCGAAAAAGGATTCAGCACGCGAAAGGCGGCGTCCATGACTTCGCCGCCGACATTCTCGAAATAATTGTCGACGCCGTTCGGACACGCCGCCTTCAGGTCATCGATCAGCTTGCCCGCCTTGTAGTCCACACAGGCATCGAAGCCGAGTTCTTTCACGGCGTATTCGCATTTCTTCGCACCGCCGGCGATGCCGACTGCGCGGCAGCCCTGCAGTTTAGCGAGCTGGCCAACCACGCCGCCGACTGCGCCGCTGGCTGCCGACACCAGAACGGTTTCGCCGGCCTTGGGTGCGCAATACTCCAGCAATCCGATCCATGCTGTCGCCCCGGGCATTCCGCAGACTCCGAGCCAGGCGGACAACGGGACCAGCTTCGGATCGATCACCGTCAGGCCGTCGCCGTTGGAATTCGCGTACAACTGCCAGCCCAGTGAACCCACGACGTGATCGCCGGGCTTGAACTTCGGATTGTTCGATTCGATGACCTCGCCGACTGTGCCGCCCACCATGACCTCGCCGATGTCCACGTACTTGCTGTAGGACTTCACGGCGTTCATGCGGCCACGCATGTACGGGTCGAGCGACAGCCACAGGTTGCGGACCAGAATCTCGCCGCTGCCCGGTTTCGGCATGTCGGTTTCGACGACTTTGAAATTCGATTCCTCGACCGGGCCGGTGGGACGGCTTGCGAGTTGCACCTGGATATTCTTGGCCATACTGTCCTCCCATTAGATTTTGATTGTCGCGTAACATTCTACCGGAATGTCCCTCCTTCCCTTGTTGCGGAGTTTGCGATGATTTATGCATTGAACGTCTTCAATCTCATTCCAGGCCGGGAAAACGAGTACCGCGACTATTCGGTCAAGGCGGGCCGCATCATCTTCGGCCTGGGCGGCAAGGTGGTGAGCGCCGGTGCCGGACCGCTGCGCGAAATGCACGGCGATACGACGCGCCGGCAGATGATCGTGGTCGAGTTCCCCAGCCTGGCGATATTCGAGCAGTTCATCGACCAGGCCGAAAACCAGAACATCCATCATCTGCGCGAAAACTCGACGACGGATTACATATGGACCCTCTACGAGCCCTGGGATCTGAGGCAATGGGTGAGGGCCCCATAAAAGCCAGGTTCGGGCCGTAGCCGGTAGAATTCACTCTGCCAACAAGAGGCGACTTTCCGATGAAACCCGATTTGCTGCTGATCTGTCCGCTTTTCCCTGCAACCATGAAACAGCTCGATGCGGCCTATACGGTGCATCGTTACTACGAAGCTGCCGACAAAGAAGCCTTCATCAAGAGCACCGCAGATCGCATTACCGCGGTCGCCACCGCGGGGCATGAAGGCATGACGGTTGCGTTGATGAAACGCTTCCCGAAGCTGAAGATCATTTCCTGCTTCGGCGTGGGCGTGGACGGCATCGACGTGCCGGCCGCGCGAGAGTTGGGCATTGCGGTTACCAATACGCCCGATGTGCTGACCGAATGCGTGGCCGACAATGCGCTGGTGCTCCTGCTCGCAACGATGCGGCGTACCGTGTTCAACGACAGCTTTGTGCGCGCTGGCAAGTGGCTCAAGGGCGGAGCGCCCCTGGCGGACAAGGTATCGGGCAGTCGCCTCGGCATCATCGGGCTCGGACGCATCGGCAAGGCGATCGCGAAGCGCGCCGAGGCATTCGGCATGAAGGTGTCCTATCACGGACGCCAGCAGCAAGCCGACGTTTCCTACGACTTTTATCCGAATCCCGTCGAAATGGCGCGCAACATCGACGTCCTGGTGCTGGCCTGCCCCGGCGGCAAGGGCACGGAACGGATCGCCAGCCGCGATGTGATCGATGCCCTGGGCAAGGCCGGTTATCTGATCAACGTGTCGCGTGGCTCGACGGTGGATGAACCGGCCCTCGTGGATGCGCTGGTCAACGGCAGGCTGGCGGGCGCGGGCCTCGATGTGTTCGTGGCCGAACCAAAGGTGCCTGAAGCCTTGCTCAAGCTCGATAACGTCGTGCTGCAGCCGCATGTTTCCAGCGGCACGCACCAGACGCGTGCGGCGATGGGTCAACTGGTCGTCGACAACCTTGCCTTGTTCTTCGCCGGAAAGCCGCTGGTGACCAGGGTGTAGGAGGGCGCAACCGGCGGACGATCATGACCGCACCCACTGGAAGGAGTGCTATTGCTGGCACAAATTTCTGCGGTCGAACCTGTTCCTATAGACGATCGGTTCTCCGTCTGCCGCCCGCTTGCCGGACGAATCAGAATTTGTAAAACGCGCTCACAGATAGCATCTGCGCATTGTCGAGCTCGTCGATGTCGATTTTCTCGTATTCGGCGCGCACGCCAACGCCGAACAGGGTAAACCACGCGCTGACGCCGTAGACGGGCGCCGTGCCATCGAAGTCCTGCCTGATTCCGCCGATGTTTTTTTCCAGGTCGTATTGCATGCCGCCGAGGCGCGCGAACAGGTCAACCGGACCGAGACCGACTCCCGCCAGAACCCCATAGTCCAGGCCCTTGGCGCTGTATTCCACAGGGACACCGCCGAATGTTCCGCTGGGGTTGCCGAGGTCGCGATACCCGACTTCGGCCGCGAACTTGACCAGCGGCAGGACATCGAAGTTGTAACCGATGAAACCTTTCCACGCCGTATCCGACTCATCGAAATCGACGCCACCGGAATTGCCAGTGCTGTCATCGAGCTTGGCGCTGCCAATGCCGCCACCGACATAGACCCCGCTGTCGGCCTGGGCAGGAAGGGTCGGGAGAATGGCCGCCAGGCTTACTGCGGCCGTACATACAAGCTTGCGAAAGTTCATGGTGAGCTCCTTGTGCCGGTTGTTCTCGGGTTATATGGCATGCGCGTCGCCATCGCGAAGCTGCATGGTTCCGGGTAGACTGGAGCCTCATAAAACAGTTCAAAATGCCAAGGGCACCCGCCTCAGCTCAGACCATGCCCGGCAGCATTAGGACGCTGAGGAATACCCGACTCATTAAAACCTCCGTTTGCATAAGCGGTGCCATCCCCATTCAGGCGGATGGATGTTCGACCAGCCGGCACCCGGACGGTTCAGCGCTTCGCGAGCCTGTCGTTCAGAACCTCGAAAGCCTTGCCGAAGGTGCCATTGCCCACTGCATCCACGACGCCGGCCTCGTCGCCATTGGTGACTTCGAACTCGGCGGTCCAGATGCCCACGGTCTTGTTGCCGACCGTAACGGGATAGAGCGTCAGTTGCGCGACATAGCCTTCGACCGGGAGCGGCGAGGTCAGGATGCAATAGCGGAAACTGTGCTCGAGATCGGAAAGTTCAAGCAGGCGTTCGCGGATGGTGCCGCCACCCCCGGCAATGTCGAAATTGCGGATGCAGCCGACCTGGTCGCTGGGCAGCCCGCCTTCGATGTGGCTGCGAGAAAATTTCGGATGCCAGTCCGGCATGTTGTTGAAGTCGCGCACCTGGGCCCACACCTTTTCGACGGGGGCATCGATGACGGCGCTGACGAAGATTTTTGTCATGGTGGGCTCCTCAGCGTCCGAGCAGCTTATTGATCGAAGCGAAGCCGACGACGAATACGTTGTCGCCGATGTCATCAGCGGTGACTTGCGGCGGCCCGGAAGTCACGTCGAACACTGCCCACCATTCGGCAAAGGTGCCGCCGCCCATGGTGATGGGGGTGAAACGCATGCCGGCCATGTAGTTCGCCACCGGCATCGGTGATATCAGGATGTTGTAGGTCAGGGTGCGGGTGTCATCCGCGAGCGAGAGCAACTGCTCGCGCAACAGGCCGCCGTCGCTCCTGCGCGTGAAGCGGCGCACACAGCCGACCTGGTCGGCGGGAAGGCCGCCTTCGATCTCGCTGGTGGCGATGGCCGGATGCCATTTCGGCAGGCCGTTGAAGTCGCGGATCAGCTTCCAGACCTTGTCCGCCGCCGCATGGATGATGGCGCTTCGATAGACCTTGATCATTTCTATCTCTCCCTTTGTTAGTTCTTGAACCACGGAGGACACGGAGAGCACGGAGAAAATCAGGAAAACATGCCGGGAAAAATATCTGCAGATTGTTTGCCGTGTCTGCAAAGGGTCATATACCACATCACCCTTTTGGGGAAATCTTTCTTGTTCTCCTCCGTGTCCTCCGTGGTTCAAGATCTAGAATTGAATAGCCTTGAACTTGCGGGTCTGTTCGGTCAAAGCGACTTCGGTTGGCAGGCGCTCCATGCTGCTCGCACCATAGAAGCCGTGGCAGTTTTGCGTGCACTTGAGGATGTAGTCGGCATCCTGCGGTGAGGCGATGGGGCCGCCGTGGCATAGCACGATCACGTCCTTGCGGATGCGCATCGCGGCTTGCGCGATGGCGTCGATTTCCTTGACGCAGGTGTCCAGGCTTTTCGCCGAGGAGGCGCCGATGGTGCCGCCAACCGTGACGCCCATGTGCGCGACGACGATGTCGGCACCGGCGGCCGTCATGGCTTCCGCTTCCGCGGCGTTGAAGACATAGGGCGTGGTCAGCAGGTCCTGCTCATGGGCCAGTTTGATCATGTCCACTTCGAGCCCATAGCCCATGCCAGTTTCCTCGAAGCTGGCGCGCATCACGCCGTCGAACAGGCCGATGGTGGGGAAGTTCTGCACGCCGGAAAATCCCAGAACCTTGAGCTCGGCCAGGAACTGCGGCATCAGCACGAATGGATCGGTACCATTCACGCCCGCCAGAACCGGGGTTTTTTTCACGACCGGAAGGACTTCCACGGCCATTTCCTTGACGATCTGATTGGCATTTCCATACGCCAGCAAACCCGCGGCCGAGCCGCGGCCCGCCATCCGGTAGCGGCCGGAGTTGTAGATGATGATGAGGTCGATGCCGCCGGCTTCTTCGCATTTTGCGGACAGGCCGGTTCCCGCGCCGCCGCCGACGATGGGCACGCGGCGCTTCACCATGTCGCGGAATTTATCGAGGATTGCCTTTCTTTCGATTGCGGCCATGAAACGGGTTTCCTTGTGCTAAGGGATGATGGCCCGGAAGTTCTCCACCAGTGCGGCGGAGAACTGCGGGTCGTTGATATGGAAGGGCAGGCGCAAGAGGCGCCTTGCCGCTGTTTGCCTGAGCGTCGTTTCCAGGGCGTCGAACAGGGCCTGGTCGGCTTCGGGATCGTGGAAGGCCTGGCCCGGAGCGTCGAGGGCCGATACGCCTTTCTCAGGGATCAGGAAGCGGACGGGGCCTTCGCAGGCGTTCAATTTCTGCGCGATCCAGGTGCCGATGTCGCGGCATTCATCCGCAGTAGTGCGCATCAGCGTGACGTTTGGGTTGTGCTTGTAGAGTTTCCGGTTACGAAAGCGCTCGGGCACGGTATCCATTGCCCAGAAGTTCACCATGTCGAGCGCGCCGGCCGATCCGACATAGGGCACGCCGCTGCGGGCGATGGCGCCCAGGCGGTCCGGCCCGGCGGACAATACGCCGCCGACAAGGTGATCGCAGACTTCCGTCGTGGTGACGTCGATGACGCCTACGAGCATGCCGCTGTCCGCCAGCCGCTCCATCGACTGGCCGCCTGTCCCTGTCGCATGAAACACGAGGCAGTCGTAGTCGTGATCGAGCGCCTGGGCGACCTGGGTGACGCAGGGGGTGGTTACGCCGAACATCGTCAGGCCGATTGCCGGCTTCGCGCCTGCGACCGGAGCGGTGCGGCTGGCCATTCCGGCAATGGCGTGCGCTGCGTTGCCGAGCACCAATCTGCTGATGCGGTTGAGTCCGGCGACGTCGGTGACCGAATACATCATCGCAATGTCGCTCGCGCCGACAAACTGGGCGACATCACCCGCAGCGAGCGTCGAAACCATAAGCTTGGGCAGTCCGACCGGCAGCCGGCGCATACCCGCGGTAACGATGGAAGTGCCGCCGCTACCGCCGATGCCGACGATTCCGGCCATGTCCTTGCGTGCGGCTATATATGCAGCGAACGCTTCGCCCATGGCTTCAACGGCGATTCCGCGATCGGTGGCGTCCAGTATGTACCGTGCGCCGCGCGGATGCAGCGCGGCAACTTCCGCGGCCGCCACGTCGGCTTCGACCTGGGGCTCCCGGATGCCGACGTTGACCAGGGTCGCGGGACTGCCGGCCGCTTCGATCAGCGACTTCATGTAAAGAAGCTCCGGACCTTTGGTGTCGGCGGTGCCGACCACGTATACGCGCTTCATCCGCGTCGCTCTTTGCCTGATTGGTCCCGTAAGTGTCTGCGGCGAAGGAGGGAAGCGGTTGCGCCGTCATCGCGCGCGCAACCAACCGGAGAACAGAGATGCCGTCCGGATTTCCCGCGAAAGCAAAACCTCAAGCCCGCTTCCGTTCGCTGCTGCGACGCAACGTTGAAATTCACGGAGGATCGTTGTTTTTTTGTTAGACGCTGGTATCGTATTGAGATGCTAGTCTCAGGTCAAGAACGGCGTCTCACAGAATCCGCCGACAAGGGTCCGCGCGCCCGCATGCGCAAGATCATGCTGGATGCCGCGATGCGTTTGATGCAGGCCGGACTGATTCCGTCGGTCAGCGACGTGGCCGAGGCGGCGCAGGTGTCGAGGGCGACCGCGTACCGTTATTTCCCGACCCAGGCTGCGCTC
Organism: uncultured Bordetella sp.; assembly: GCA_964402495.1. Lineage (GTDB taxonomy): Bacteria > Pseudomonadota > Gammaproteobacteria > Burkholderiales > JACQAP01 > JACQAP01. The sequence goes on along the minus strand of CAYODB010000006.1, from coordinate 11,269 downwards.
ATACAAGCCGCGGTGGACGAGGCGCTCGGCCCCATCCTGGCCTGGACCTCGGATTCGACCGATCCGGAGGAGCGGGTCACCGAGCTGGTGACCTTCGCCTACCCGCGGATGGAGAACTACGAGGCGACGCTGAAGGCGGCGCTGCGGCTGGCGCTGGACCAGTGGGCGCGCCGCCATGCGGGTTTGCTGGGTGACGAGGCGCCCATGGTACGCGGGCATCGCATCGGTTTGCTCAATTCGGCGTTGCAGCCCTTGAAGGCCAGGATTACGCAGGACGGGTTCAAACGCCTGACGCAGGCAATGAGCCTGATTTTCGGCACCGAAGCCTTCGTTGTGCTCAAGGACATCTGGGGCCTGGACGGCAAGCGCGCGGAGGAAGTGGCGCTGTGGACCTGCCACGCGCTGATCCAGGCGGCGTTGAAGGAAGAATCCCATGGCCGGCGGCTGGCGGCTGCAAGCCCGGCGCGCAGCAAAGTAGTCCGCGGCAATGGAGTCCGCAGCAGGAGTACGCTGGCGGCCAAAAGGAGTCGTGCAAAAGCAAAGTAAGCAGCTTTGATTGTGGAACGCGGCGGTAAGACCGCGATTTTAGTTGTGGGGGCAACCGGCCGGCTTGCGGTTCAGGAGCGGAGCGGGGGCACATACAAGACCAACGCAACGAGGAGGAGGAAGTGATGAACAAGCAAAAATGGGCCGGCCTGCTGGCCGGTGCGGTTTTCGCGCTCGCCGGCAATTCGGCGTCCGCCGCGGAAACGCTGAAGATCCTGTGGGCGCAGTGGGATCCTGCGAACTACCTGCAGGAGCTGGTCAAGGACTACGAAAAACAGACCGGGGTGAAGGTGACGGTGGAAACCACGCCGTGGCCGGACTTCCAGACCAAGGCATTCCGCGAGTTTGCGGCACGCGGCGACGCCTACGACATGGTGGTCGGCGATTCCCAGTGGCTGGGCGCGGGCTCGACCAACGGCCATTACGTTGACCTGACCGATTTCTTCAAGAAGCACGGCGTGGACAAGAGCATGGCGCCCGCGACCGTTGCCGGCTACGCGGAATACCCGAAGGGCAGCGGCAAGTACTGGGCCGTGCCGCTCGAAGGCGACGCCACCGGCTGGTCCTACCGCAAGGACTGGTTCGAGGATCCGAAGGAAAAGACCGCGTTCAAGAAGAAATTCGGTTATGACCTCGCGGTGCCCAAGACCTGGGCGCAGATGCGCGACATCGCCGAGTTCTTCCATCGTCCGGACCAGAAGCGTTACGGCATCGCCATCTATACCGACAACAGCTATGACGCGCTGGTGATGGGCTACGAGAACGTGCTGTTCGGATTCGGCGGCGAACTCGGCGACTACAAGACCTATAAGGTCAAGGGTGTCATCGACAACAAGGTCGCGGTCGACGCGCTCAAGTTCTACAAGGAGCTGTACAAATACACCCCGCCAGGCTGGGGCAAGGTGTTCTTCATGGAAAACAACCAGGCGATCACGGAAGGCCTGGCGGCGATGAGCATGAACTTCTTCGCTTTCTTCCCGGCGCTGACCAATCCAGCGACCAACAAGCACGCCAAGGTGACTGGCTACTTCGCCAATCCGGAAGGCCCCACCGGCAAGCGCTTCGCGGCGCTCGGCGGCCAGGGCGTGTCGGTGATCAAGTACTCGAAGAAGCAGGCGGAGTCCATGAAGTTCCTGGAGTGGTTCATCAAGGAAGACGTGCAGAAGAAGTGGGCCGCGCTTGGCGGCTATACCTGCAACGCCAACGTGCTCAAGTCCGACGAGTTCCGCAAGGCCACGCCCTACAACGAAGCCTTCTACCAGACCATGTTCATGGTGAAGGATTTCTGGGCGGTTCCGGAGTATGCGGAATTGCTGGACTCGATGAACAAGCGCCTGCATCCGTTCGTGGTCGGCAACAAGGGCACGGCTGAGGAAGCCATGGCCGGAATCGCCAACGACTGGGACAAGACTTTCAGGAAGTACGGACACCTCAAGTAAGTTGTTTGCGCGCAGCGGGGAGGGCTACGGTCCTCCCCGCTTGTTGCGAGGACGGCGTGAAGGGGGAAGGGTGAAGGGGGAAGGCGTGAAGGGTAAAGACGCTTGAAAGCATTACACCCTTCCCTCTTCACGCCTTCCCCCTTCGCGCATTCACTCATTTACCTGTTCTGCGCAAGACGCGCGACAGACGCGGCCGCGCAGGAGGAGACGAAAGACCATGTTGGCCAGGCTGGATCCTGGCTCCGCCGCGGCGAGGCGGGGCTTGAGCGACATCGCCATCCGCAACGTGTTCATTGTGCCGACGATCATTTTCCTGATCGTTTTCAATATTTTTCCGCTGATCTATTCGCTCGGCTATTCGTTCACCGATTTCCGCGCGTCGTCCAACGACGCGGCCAATTTTGTCGGATTGCAGAACTACCGGGAATTGCTTTCCGACCCGTATGTCTGGAACAACTTCACCATCACCGCCAAGTACGTGCTCGTTTCCGTCGGCGGTCAGGTGCTGGTGGGTTTCGGCGTGGCCCTGCTGCTCAACCGCAAGGTGCCGGCCAAGGGTCTGGTCACCACGCTGCTGCTGTTGCCGATGATGATGTCCATGGCCGTGGTCGGCCTGTTCTGGCAACTGCTGTACAGCCCTTCGTGGGGCATCATTAATTACGCCCTCGGCCTCGAAGACTTCGAGTGGCTGTCCGACGCGGAAGTCGCGCTCTACGCCGTGGCGCTGACCGACATCTGGATGTGGTCGCCCTTCGTCATGCTGCTCTCGCTCGCCGGGTTGTCGGCAATTCCGCAGCACCTCTATGAAGCGGCGGCCATCGACCGCGCGTCGCGCTGGTACACCTTTACCCGGATCACGCTGCCGCTGGTCACGCCACTGCTGCTGATCGCGATCATTTTCCGCACCATGGAGGCGTTCAAGACTTTTGATTTGGCCTTCATCATGACCAGCATGGATTCGACCGAACTGATCGCGATCCGGTTGTACAAGATGGCGTTCCAGGAATGGCAGACGGGCAAGTCCTGCGCCATGGCTTATATCGTGCTGATCATGGTGCTGGCCATTACGAACATATATGTGAAGTACCTGAACCAGGCGAAAGCGCGTTAGCAATGGCAACCGTCACGTCGAAAGGAAATCGCCTCTGGAACCGGATGCTGGTCGCGTTGGTATTCCTGGTATTGATCATCTATCTGCTGCCGCTGTACTGGATCAGCTCGACCGCATTCAAGCCGAGGAGCCTTGCCACCACCGTTCCGCCAACCGTCCTCTTCGAACCGGAACTTACCGCATTCGTGAAGTTGTTTACGGCACGCGTGCAGATGCGCGGCGAGGTCGAACCGGAAGTCTACGAGAAGGCACCCTGGTACGAAAAGCGCGTCTACGATGCCGGCGAGCGCATCATCAAGGATGCCGATGGAAAGCTCGAAAGCTCCGGCTACCTGAGCCGTTTCCTCAACAGCATCATCATCGCGGTCACCAGCACGTTCCTCGCCGTGGCCATGGGCACGCTCACGGCTTATGGATTCTCGCGTTTCAAAATGCCTGGCGAGCAGGACTGGCTGTTCTTCATCCTTTCCACGCGCATGCTGCCGCCGGTGGTGGTCGCCATCCCGATGTTCCTGATGTACCGCACCGTCGGGCTGGTCGACACGCACATCGGGCTGATCATTCTCTACACGGCATTCAACCTGTCGTTCTCGGTGTGGTTGATGAAGGGCTTCATCGACGAAATCCCGATCGAGTACGAGGAAGCGGCGCTGGTGGATGGCTACACCCGCATGCAGGCCTTCTTCAAGATCGTCCTGCCGCAGGCGGCAACCGGCATCGCGGCGACCGCGGTGTTCTGCTTCATCACGGCCTGGAACGAATACGCCTTCGCGCTGATGATGACCAACTCCCGCGCGCAGACCGCGCCGCCGTACATTCCGTCGCAACTGGGGTCCGGCGTGACCGACTGGACCGTAATCGCGGCGGGCACCTTCCTGTTTTTGGTGCCGGTGGCGGTGTTTACCTTCCTGCTGCGTAAGCATTTGCTGAGGGGCGTCACCTTTGGGGCGATCAGAAAGTAGGGGCGAGGGACGAGGGACGAGGGGCGAGGGGAACGGAGACTCGAACCGCGGCCTCGTAGCTCGGCCCTGAATTGGAAAGCAAAACCGGGACACTAACGATGACATTCAGAGAGCTGAGCGCAAAGATTCTGGAACCGCTGTCCATGTACACCATGGTTTTCGGCATCGTGGCGCTGTGCCAGCCCTGGATCGAGGTGCTGCACCGCTATGGCGTGACTATCACCCTCGCGGGCCTGATCGGATTCTCGGTGTTCTCCAAGATCAAGCCGCTTCCGAAGGAAGACCGCGAGCCCCAGTCACCAATCACCAATCACTAATCGCCGTTCACTGTTCACTGTTCACCAATCACCGCCTCACATGGCCGACATCGTCCTCAAAGACGTCGAAAAATACTTCGGCGACAACTACATCATCAGGAAGCTCAACCTGGAGATCAGGCATCGCGAGTTCGTGGTGCTGCTGGGGCCGTCCGGCTGCGGCAAGACCACGACGTTACGCGCCATTGCCGGCCTGGAAGATATCGATACGGGTGACATACTGATCGACGGCAAGCCGGTTCAGGCCCTGCAAGCCGCGGACCGCGACATCGCATTCGTATTCCAGCTCTATGCGCTGTATCCGCACCTGACCTCTTACGAGAACATCGCTTTTCCGTTGCGCGCCACCAACGAGTCGAAGGAGACCATTGACCGGCGTGTTCGCGAAGCGGCGAAGGCGCTGAAGATTGAGCACCTGCTCAACAAACGCCCCGGCGCGCTGTCCGGCGGCGACCTGCAGCGGGTCGCAATTGGGCGGGCGCTGGTGCGCCGGCCCAAGGCGCTGTTGATGGACGAGCCGATCGGTGCGCTGGATGCCAAGCTGCGCGAGGAAATGCGCACGGAACTCAAGCGCCTGCACATCGAGAACGAGGCGACGACCGTGTACGTGACCCACGACCAGGTGGAGGCCATGTCCATGGCCGACAGGATCGCGATCATGAACGAAGGCATCCTGCAGCAGGTGGGAACGCCTACCGAGGTCTACCAGCATCCGGCCAACCTGTTCGTCGCCCAGTTCATTGGCAGCCCGATCATGAACGTGGTCAGCGGGGTGGTGCGGCCGGCGGACAACGGCACCCAGGTAGTGCTCGGCGACAACGACGCGACCCTGCCGTTTCCGCAGAAGTTGCACGCCATGATCGTCGGCAAAAAACATTCGGAGGACGAACTGGCCGTGGGCATCCGTCCGGAGGGTATTCTCGTCGCTCGCTCCCAGACCAGCGGTTATGTCCCCGTCGAGGCACACATTATCGAACCCCTGGGGCCTTACGACATCGTGGACCTCAAGTTCGGCAGGCAGATGCTGCGCGCGCGCACGCCGTCCGGCTACGTGGCGAACGCCGGGGACGTGGTGTGGGCCCGGCTGGACGAAACCCAAACCCATTTCTTCAGCACCCGTACCGGCGAGTCGCTGCACATCAGGCTATGAGCCCGCATTTCTCACAGGACCTCCCCCCTATGCAACCGCATCCGACTGAATCAGGAGTGTCGCTGCACACGCCATCATCTCGCGCCCCTGCGAGAAATGCGGGCTAGGCCATGGCCAGCGTCAGACTCGATAACGTCACCAAAAAGTACGGCAGCCATGCGGCGCTGAACAACCTCGACCTCGACATCGCCAACGGCGAGTTCTTCGTGCTGCTCGGCCCGACCGGCGCGGGCAAGACCACCACCCTGCGACTGATCGCGGGCCTGGACAGCCCGAACAGCGGCAGCATTTCGATTGCCGAACAGGACGTGAAGGACTGGAGCGCCGCCGAACGCGACGTGGCGCTGGTGTTCCAGTATTACTCGCTGTATCCGCATTACACGGTGAAACAGAACCTGGAGTTTCCCCTCAAGTCCAAAGTGAGGCGGATGTCGCAGCAGGAGATGGACCAGCGCGTGGCGAAAGCGGCGAAGACCCTGCGCATCGAACACCTGATGGAACGCAAGACCGACCGCTTGTCCGGCGGCGAGATGCAGCGTGTTTCCATCGGTCGCGCCATTGTCCGGGAACCGCGCGTATTCCTGATGGATGAACCCCTGTCCAACCTGGACGCCAAGCTGCGCGAACTCCTGCGTTCGGAGCTCAAGGACCTGCAGATGAAGCTCGGGGCGACTTTTCTGTATGTCACCCACGATCAGGTCGAAGCCATGTCCATGGGCGACAAGGTCGGCGTTCTCAACCAGGGCCATATCATCCAGGTGGGCACCCCACAGCAGATCTACAACCAGCCGCACGATACGTTTGTGGCGACCTTCGTGGGCTCGCCCGCCATGAACCTGCTGCCGGCCAATGTCAGTGGCGGTCGGGCGATCATCGTCCCGGGCGTTTTCGAAGTACCTGTGGACCGGGCCGCGGGCGGCAAGGCCGCCAGGCTCTCGGGACCGGCGACCCTGGGGATCCGCTCGGAGGATATCGCGGTCGGAGCGAACGAAGCTATTGAAGCCCGGGTTCATGGGGTGGAGAATCAGGGCGTGGAGAAGGTGGTCACCCTTCGGGCAGGGGAGTGCCTGATCAAAGCTACCGTGCCAGCCCGGCTCGAACTGGGCATCGATACGGTGGTTCGGTTTTCATTCAAGCAGGAAAAGCTGCATTTTTTCAATTCGGCAAGCGGCGCAAACTTGTATTACGGCGAGGAGGAAGGAAATGGCTAAGATTCTGTTCAAGAACGTCAATGTGCTGGACTGCACGGGCGCTCCGCCGTTTGCGGGGCAGGTGCTGGTGGAAGGCAACCGCATCAAGGCCGTTGCGCCGCAAGGCTCGGCGATCCCGACCGAGGGTGCCAAGGTGGTCGATGGCGGCGGGGCGACGCTGATGCCCGGCCTGGTCGAATCGCATTCGCACATTACCTTTCTGGATACGCCGGATCTCGAGGGTCTCGGCTTCGTGCCGCCCGAGGAACACATGCTGCGCACGGTGCTGAACGCGAAGAAAATGCTCGACCAGGGCTTCACGGCCTGCAACAGCGCAGCCTCCGCCAAGCCCCGGCTCGATGTGGTGCTGCGAAACGCGATCAATGCCGGCGACTTCCCCGGACCGCGCACCCTGGCGGCCAGCCCGGAGATGACGGTGACCTCGGGTTTGGGCGACGTGCGCATGATGCATATGCACCGCGAAACCTTTGCGGTCATTTGCGACGGTCCTGAAGAGTTCCGCAAGATGTCGCGCCTGATGGTGCGCGAGGGCGTGGATACGCTGAAGATCAATCCGTCGGGCGACGAATTCATTCCGCATGCGCGCGCGCACCAGACCGTGATGACCGAAGCCGAGATCGCCGCGGTCTGCGATGTCGGCCACGCGCACGGCAGGCGCATGGCGGCGCATGCCCGCAGCGCGGAATCGGTGAAGCTCTGCCTGAAGCATGGCGTCGCAGTGATCTATCACGCCACGCTGGTGGACGAAGAGGCCTGTGATGCGCTGGAAGCGGCGAAGGACTGGTGTTTCGTGGCGCCGACACTCGGCATCAACTACACCACGCTTAACGAAGCGGCGAAGTGGGGCATTACCACGCAAGTGGCCGAGAGCATGGGTATGCGCATCGAGCTCGACATCGGCATCAAAAACATGAAGGAACTGAAGAAGCGCGGCGTGCGCATCCTGCCGGGCGGCGACTACGGCTTTGCCTGGAACCCGATCGGCACCAATGCGCGCGACATCGAGCACTTCGTGAACCTGCTGGGCTTTTCGCCGATGGATGCCATCCTGTCGGCTACCAGGCTCGGCGGCGAAATCATGAAGATGGGCAACGAACTGGGCCAGGTCAAGCCGGGCTTCCTCGCCGACATGATCCTGGTCGACGGCAACCCGGTCGCCAACGTCAAGCTGCTGCAGGACGCCAGCAAGTTGTTGATGATCATGAAGGACGGCCAGTTCCACAAGGAACCGCAGGTCGCCAGCCAGTCGCAGCGGCAGATCGCGTAAGAGATAACAAAAAGAAAAAACAACAAACCTTCTTCTCAGGGAGGATGGGCGCCCGCTTGCGGGCGTTTTTTTTGGGGGGGGATCTCAAGAACAAAGACGCACTCACCGCAGAGGATTCCTCACAAGACCCCCTTGAGGGGGGCGCAGATACCCTACGTGCGCAGCACGTCGGAGTGCCCTTTTAGGACGCGGAGAATTGCGCGGAGGCAAGGCGAAAGGTCGTGATGGGTGGAAGCAGTGCTGCGTACTGTGAAGAAACGCGGACGCCTCAGGCCGCTACCTGGTCGCAACGGTAGATCGCGCAATCGAAGCGAAGCCTAGAAAAAAGCGCCGCCCCGTCATTTTTCTACACAGAAGCCTGTGTAGAATAGTCGCGTAAGTGCAAAAGGAGACGGGCAGATGGCTACCAACCTGGACCTGGATGACAAGCTCATCGAGACGGCGCGCAAGCTGGGCGGACACAAGACCAAACGCGAGGCTGTCAGCCGCGCGCTGGAAGAGTATGTCCAGTGGCTCAGGCAGCAGGCGATCGTTTCTGAATTCGGCAGGATAGATTACGACCCCAGGTACGACTACAAGAAGCAGCGCAAGGTTGCGTGAAGGTACTGATCGATACTTCCGTCTGGTCGCTGGCGCTGCGGCGGCGCCAGCCGGAACGGGAAGCGGCTGTCGTCGGGGAACTCGCCCGATTGATTGCCGGCTTCGAGGTGGCCATGATCGGTCCGATCCGGCAGGAACTGCTTTCCGGCATTCGCGAGGAAGGGCAGTATCTCGCCCTGAGGGAAAAGCTGCGGGCCTTTCCCGACCTGCGCCTGGAATCCGCGGATTTCGAGACGGCCGCCCGCTTCTTCAATGAGTGCCGCGCCCGGGGCGTGCAGGGTTCGAACACGGATTTCCTGTTGTGTGCTGTCGGCCATTTGCGGGGGATGCCGATCTTTACCGCCGACAAGGATTTCGACGCTTACAGCGGGACTCTCGGCATCAAGCTGCATCGCCCCGGGAAAAAATGATGCTCCCGACGACGAATGAGGGAGTATCGGTGCGCAGCGGCCGGCGGGGGCGTGGCCGGACTGACGTGCAGATGCGGTAGAAAAACAGACTTTTCCAGCCGGATTCAGTGTGGCATACGCACAGGGGAGTGCAGCGTTGGCCGAGCCCGAAAAACTTGCCCGCCGTCAGATCGACGCGCAGCTCGCTGCGTGCGGCTGGATCGTTCAGGATTACAAGCAATTCAACCCTTCCGCCGGGCGCGGCATCGCGCTGCGCGAAGCGCCGCTGAAATCCGGCACCTGCGACTATCTACTGCTCGTGGATCGCAAAGCCGCGGGCGTCATCGAGGCCAAGAAGGAAGGCACGCTCCTGTCGGGTGTCGCCGAGCAATCCGCCCATTACGCGGTGAACCTGCCGGATTTCATTCAGTCCGTTCTGGCTGGCACGCTGCCGTTTCTCTATGAATCCACCGGCGTCGAGACCTTCTTCCGGGACGAACGCGATCCCGCGGCTCGTTCCCGCCGGGTGTTCTCGTTCCATCGGCCTGAAACGCTCGCTGCCTGGTTGACTGAACCCGAGACCCTGCGTGCCCGCCTTGCGGCACTGCCGACCGCGCATCCGCTGACGGCGCAAAACCTCCGCAACTGCCAAATCGAGGGCATCACCCATCTCGAAGCATCCTTCGCTGCCGCCCACCCGCGTGCGCTCATCCAGATGGCCACCGGCGCGGGAAAGACCTATACCGCGTGCAGCTTCACCTACCGGCTGATCAAGCATGCCGGGGCAAAGCGCGTGCTGTTCCTGGTGGATCGCGCCAATCTCGGCCGCCAGGCCATGGCCGAGTTCCAGCAGTTCGTGGCACCGGATACCGGCCGCAAGTTCACCGAGGTTTACAACGTCCAGCATCTGACCTCCAACAACCTGGACGACGTGTGCCGCGTCACCATCTGCACCATCCAGCGCCTTTACTCGATGCTGCGCAGCGAGGAACTCGACGAAGACCTCGAAGAGAAATCCGGCTACGAACTGGCAACGGCGGACGACCGCCCGAAGGACGTGGCCTACAACTCCCGCGTTCCCATCGAAGCCTTCGACTTCATCGTCACGGACGAATGCCACCGGTCCATCTACGGCCTCTGGCGGCAGGTGCTGGAATACTTCGATGCCTTCCTCATCGGCCTCACCGCCACGCCATCGAAGCAGACCATCGGCTTCTTCAACCAGAACCTGGTGATGGAATACAACCACGAACGCGCCGTCGCCGATGGCGTCAACGTCGGCTACGAGGTCTATCGCATCCGCACCGAGGTCACGGAGCAGGGCGGAAAAGTCGAGAAAGGTTTCTACGTGGACCGGCGCAGCAAGGAGACCCGCGCCGTGCGCTGGCAGCGTCTCGACGAAGACCTCGCCTATGCCGCAAAAGACCTCGACCGCTCGGTGGTGGTGAAGTCCCAGATCCGCACCGTGCTCCAGGCATTCAAGGACGCGCTGTTCACCGAACTGTTTCCCGGCCGCACGCTCGTCCCCAAGACCCTCATCTTCTGCAAGGACGACTCCCACGCCGAGGATACCGTGCATCTCGTCCGCGAGGTGTTCGGCAAGGGCAACGACTTCGCCAAGAAAATCACCTACAAGACCTACAACCCCGAGACCAGGCGCTACGAGAAATCCGAGACGCTCATCCAGGAGTTCCGCACCTCGCCCCAGCTTCGCATCGCCGTCACCGTGGACATGATCGCCACCGGCACGGATATCAAGCCGCTCGAATGCCTGCTGTTCCTGCGCGATACCCGCAGCCGCACCTACTTCGAGCAGATGAAAGGCAGGGGCACACGGACACTCACGCCCACCGACTTGCAAGCCGTGAGCGGTGCGGACGCCCGCGCCAAGACCCACTTCGTCATCGTCGATGCCGTGGGCGTGTGCGAGAGCGACAAGACCGACTCCCGCCCGCTTGAACGCCAGCGCACTGTCGCCTTCGACAAACTGCTGCTCGGCGTGGCTCTGGGCAAGCGTGACGAAGACACCCTCACAACCCTGGCCGGACGCCTCGCCCGGCTCGACCGCGAAATCTCCCGCGACGAAGCGAAGCGGCTCGCCGCACTCGCCGGCGGAAAATCGTTGTCCGAACTCTCCGGCACGCTGCTCCGGGCCATCGATCCCGACGCCATCGCCGAACGCGCCACCGGCAAGTCCGGCGCATTGCCTGCCGAAGTCGCTCCGGACGCCATGGCGTCCGCCAGCAAGCAGTTGACCGACGAAGCCTGCGCCCCGTT
>CAYODB010000005.1:0-41430 GCA_964402495.1 uncultured Bordetella sp. | reverse complement strand
AGATTGTGCCCTTCGACAACAAGGGCACGCCGCAGGAAACCCTCCTTGTCCTGAACCAGGCCATCGACCAGGACATCCGCTACGTGCTCGCCACAATCTCCAGCATCGCACTCACGATCAGCGATGCGCTTTCCAAGTACAACGAACGCAATCCGGACAAGCCGGTCCTGTTTCTCAACTACGACGCGCGCGAACCGTCGCTCACCGAGAACAAATGCAGTTTCTGGCATTTTCGCTTCGAACCGCACAGCGACATGCAGGTGAAGGTCCTGACCGACCACATGGCCTCACGGCCTTCGGTCAGAAAGGTCTACATGATCAATCAGGATTATGCGTGGGGGCATTCCTTCAAACGCGCGGCAAGGGAATACCTGAACAGCACGCGGCCCGACATCCAGTTCGTTGGCGACGACCTGGTTCCGCTGGGCAAGGTCAAGGATTTCGCGCCCTACGTGAGCAAGATCCGGGCATCGGGCGCGGATACCGTGCTTACCGGAAACTGGGGCAACGACCTCGTGCTGCTGATCAAGGCCAGCGAGCAGTCCGGCCTGAATGCGGAGTTCTACACGACCCATTCCTATGTGTGGGGCACGCCTGCCGCAATCGGCCCCTCTGGCGCCGACCGGATCAAGACCATCATGGCGTTCCACATCAATGACGCGAATCCCGAGTGGGAGAAAAAGATTCTGGCCTACGGCCAGAAATACAAGCCGATCGCCCACATGGACTTCCTTCCGGTATGGCAAACCATCGACATGTTCGTCCAGGCGGTCAACCAGGCGCAGAGCACCGATCCCTACAAGGTGGCAGTCGCGCTGGAAGGGATGAGGTACGACGGTCCTGCGGGAGAGTCGTGGATGCGCGCGGAGGACCACCAGCTCATGGCGCCGATCTACGTGACCAGCTTCGTCAGGAAAGGTCAACCAGGGGTGAAGTACGACACGGAGAACACGGGCTTCGGCTGGAAGACGGATTTGCTCGTTGCGGCAAAGGACAATGTGCCGCCGATGAGATGCAAAATGGAAAGGCCGGGCCCGCCAAGGTAAAAGGGGAAAGCCGAAAGCTTGGAGTTTTAAGGAGGCACCGCAAGGTAGTTGACCTTTAGTAGTCGCGATTTGACCTGACGGACACTGTCAGATTTAAAACTCCAAGCTTTCGCCTTTCATCTTTTACCTGCTTTTCGCCAGCCCCTGGCCCCCAGACCTTTTCACGCTCCTTTCACGTCCCTGCGTCTGTTTCGTTCACGCGCGAATGGCAAAGTGGACTCCTGGCGCCAATTCAGGCGATTGTGAATCAATATTGGATGATGAACATCGAGACGATTTCCACGGGCACCGGCAGCGACATCAATTCCCGGTTCTTCCGGCCGGAAGGTGCGGCCAGCGCATCGGTGCCGCTCGCGCCTGATACCTCGTCCTTTTATAATCCCGCTCCCATGATCCCTGTCATTTCCATCTCCGGCCTGACCAAGACCTATGCGTCCGGCCTGGAGGCGCTGAAGAAGGTCGACCTCGAAATCCGCAAGGGCGAGATCTTCGCCCTGCTCGGGCCCAACGGCGCCGGCAAGACCACGCTGATCAGCATCATCTGCGGAATCGTTACTCCGACGACGGGGACGGTGCTCGTGGACGGGCACGACATCGTGCGCGACTACCGTGCATCCCGTTCGAAAATCGGCCTGGTGCCGCAGGAACTGCATACCGACACGTTCGAGACGGTATGGAACACGATCAGTTTCAGCCGCGGCCTGTTCGGACATTCGCGCAACCCGGCACACCTGGAGAAGGTGCTGCGCGACCTGTCGCTGTGGGAAAAACGCGACGACAAGATCATGACCCTGTCCGGCGGCATGAAGCGGCGGGTGCTGATCGCCAAGGCGCTGGCGCACGAGCCGGAAATCCTGTTCCTGGATGAACCGACGGCGGGCGTGGATGTGGAGCTGCGGCGCGACATGTGGGCACTGGTACAGCGCCTGCGGGAAAGCGGCGTGACCATCATCCTGACCACCCATTACATCGATGAAGCCGAGGAAATGGCCGATCGCATCGGCGTCATCAGCAAGGGCACGCTGATCCTGGTCGAGGAGAAATCCCGGCTCATGAAAAAGCTCGGCAAGAAGCAGCTCACCCTGCATCTGCTCGAACCGATGAAGGCTATTCCCGCCGAACTCGGAGACTGGCGCCTTACGCTGAAGTCGGAGGGTACGGTGCTGGAATATGACTTCGATGCGACCGAAGAGGGCACCGGCATCCCCGCGCTGCTGCGCCGGCTGAGCGAGATCGGCATCGGCTTCAAGGACCTGCAGACCGGGCAAAGCTCGCTGGAGGATATTTTCGTCAGCCTGGTACACGAACGCACATGAGCACGGCAGCCAGGATTCCGTCCTTCAACCGCCACGGCGTCCTCTCGATCTACCGTTTCGAGCTGGCGCGCTTCAAGCGCACCGTGTGGCAGAGCCTGGTCACGCCGGTGATCACCACTTCCCTGTACTTCGTCGTGTTCGGCGCCGCCATCGGCTCCCGGATGAGCGAAGTCAGCGGCGTGCCATACGGCGCATTCATCGTGCCGGGACTGATCATGCTGTCGCTGTTCACCGAAAGCCTGAACAATGCCTCGTTCGGCATTTACCTGCCGAGGTTCACGGGCACGATCTACGAAGTCCTGTCGGCGCCGGTGTCGGCGCTGGAAATCGTCCTGGCTTATGTGGGGGCGTCGGCGACCAAGTCGATGATCCTGGGGCTGGTCATCCTGGCGACGGCATCCCTGTTCGTGCCGATCCAGATCCTGCACCCGGTGTGGATGGTCGCTTTCCTGCTGATGACCGCGGCAACCTTCAGCCTGTTCGGCTTCATTATCGGCATCTGGGCGAAAGGCTTCGAGCAACTGCAGTTCATCCCGATGCTGGTTATCACCCCGCTGACTTTCCTGGGCGGGGCCTTCTACTCGATCGACATGCTGCCGCCGGCATGGCGCACGGTCAGCCTGTTCAATCCGATCGTGTACCTGATCAGCGGCTTCCGCTGGAGCTTCTACGGGACGTCGGACGTGGCCGTGGAGGTGAGCCTCGCGGCAACCCTCGGGTTTTTCCTGCTGTGCCTGGGCGGGGTGGTCCTGATCTTCAGGACGGGCTACCGGCTCAAGAGCTAGGCCCGTCCGGCCCGCTACGGCTATTTGCCGGGCACGCGACCCGGTGCTCCCGGCGCAGCCGGCTTCTTGTCCTGCTTCGGCTTTTTCTTTTCCTTGTTGGTGCGCTGCTGTCCTTTGGCCATGGCCGTCCTCCTATGGGAATGGAGCCAACATTATGGCGAAGCTTCGGCCGCGCGGGGAAGAAAAATCCACCTCTGCCCGGTCTGCTAGTGCGCGCCCGCCGGCACCCGCCGGAGCATAGAGCATGCAGGGCAGGGCTATCACGCCCAACCCGATCCAGTCCCTGCGTCCCGCGCGTGCCGGTGCGGCCGTGTTGATAGGAGATTCTTCTGTCACGATGCCTGCCTTGAAGCGCTCTTCAGACCGGAAGTGTTTCGATGCGGTCGACTTTGCCCGGGTAGAACGCGAGCCGATCCCGGATCACGCTGACTTCGTCGTAGGGCTGTTCGTAGCTCCAGACGGCGTTCTCCACCGTCCGTTCGCCTGACGACAGCGAGTAGTACGATGCGTTGCCCTTGAACGCGCAGTAGGTTGTGTGCCCGGTGCGCTTGAAGCGCTCCATCTTCACATCGTGATGGGGCACGTAGTACACGGGCGGATAGCCGCTCTCCTCGAGCCTGATCGCATCGCGGGAATCGGCGATGACTTCGCCATTGAACGTCACCCGCACGCGCACGCCCGCGGGCCTGGTCTCGACGCGATGGTTGGGGCTCTTGCTGTAACCGGGACCGCTGCTAGTGCTCATGGTTTCTTCCTTGAAGATCGGGAAACTCGGCGTGAACTCCGCTGACGAAATCGTCAGCCTCTAAAATCTGCCGGACCCGAACGCGGACTCCGTGCCGGGAAAGGGACTGGGCGAGCGCTTGACCCAGTCGATCGCTTCCTGCCGCAGGGCACATTTCCACGATCGTCTTGAATCCATCATAAACCATGCGCTTCGCGTCGAATGGCATGGCCTTCGGATCCATCATGTCCGCGAGGCGCGGGTCCTTCATGACCTTCTTGTTGATTCGATCCCGATCCGCCCGCGACTTGTAGGCGATCCAGGACAACACCACTACTTCGCCACGCTTAAGCTTCACGCCTTGAGGGAACGAGGTGACCTTCCCGGGCTTGACGTCATCGGCCACGCATTCGACGTACTCGAGCGCTGCCCGGAAAGCGTCGTGCAGGGCTTCTTCCGCGAGATCGAAATCACCGAGCAGGCGGATCAGGGTGGCGAAGACGCGGCGGGATTCCGTACGGTAGACGGCGTCTACCAGCGCTTGCGTACCTGGAGCCGTGTTCTCACTCATGGGTGGGTTTTTGCAGTCCGGCATTGAAGTCGGGGAGCGGCGCACCGACCCTCATGCGCCAATCCCGGAATTGTCGAGCAAGGCGGTTGTGCTTGGCAACAAAGGCTCCAGCGCTCTCTGGCTCCGCCGCCCTTCACCCGGATTGACCTGCATCAAGTACCGTTGGTTCGCAACAAGGAGAATGATGGGCGCATACTCAACAGGCTGAAGTCGGTCGCCCTGGGAGGAGTAGTCAATGCAGGGACGGAAATAAAACGCAAAACGCGGAAAGAGGATCGATGGAAACGTATCGCTCGACTTTCACCATCAGGAGACTGTGGCTGATTCTGGCGCTGAGCATGATCGTCATGTTCGGGGTGCTCCTTTTCTACGGCAAGGAAATCTATCGCCTTGCGCCGCCCATTCCGGAAAGCGTCCAGACACCGGCCGGCGAAGTGCTGTTCACGCGCGCGGACATCGAGCGCGGCCAGGGCGTCTGGCAGTCCATCGGCGGCATGCAGCAGGGCTCGATCTGGGGCCATGGCGGCTACCTTGCCCCGGACTGGAGCGCAGACTGGCTGCACCGGGAGGCGCAGGCATTGCTGGCCGAACTCGGAAGCGGCGCCGTCGTGCCGGGTCTGTCGAAGGAAATTCAACTCGAGATCAATGGCGCGGCCCTGCGGCGGGAGATGCGCAAGAACACCTACGAGCCGGCCACCGGCGTCCTGACGGTCAGCGAGGCCCGCGCGCGTGCCATTGCCAGCGTCACCGGACATTTCACCCGCCTGTACCAGGGCAGCGACGATGCGGCGCGGAAGTTGCGCAGGGACTACGCGTTCCCGCGGGATGCGGTCCTCGACGACGGCGAGGCAAGTGCGATCTCGGCCTTTTACTTCTGGACCGCCTGGAGTTCGGCGACCGACCGTCCGGGCGACGATATTTCCTATACCAGCAACTGGCCGCACGAACCGCTGGTCGGCAACAGGCCGACCGCCAGCGTCCTCATCTGGAGCCTGATTTCCATCATCCTGCTGCTCGCGGGCATTGGCGCGCTGGTCTGGTATTACGCGAAGCAGTACGACGTCTGGCGCGCGGACATGGCGCCTGAGAGCGGCGTCGCGAAAAGCGACATCATGGATCACGCGACGATCACGCCGTCCATGCGGGCCACCGCCAAGTACTTTTGGCTGGTCACCGCGTTGTTCGCCGTGCAGGTCCTGCTCGGCATCGTCACCGCGCACTACGCGGTCGAGGGCCAGGGACTTTACGGGTTGCCGTTCGCAGAGTATTTCCCGTACGTGGTAACCCGCACCTGGCACACCCAGCTCGCCGTGCTATGGATTGCCACCGCGTGGCTGGCAAGCGGGCTGTACCTCGCACCGCTGCTTTCCGGCTACGAACCGAAGTTCCAGCGCCTCGGCGTGAACTTCCTGTTCTTCAGCCTGCTGCTCATCGTAGTGGGTTCCTTCGCTGGCCAGTGGAGCGCGGTGCATCGCTTCATTTCCGACCTGACGGTGAATTTCTGGTTCGGCCACCAGGGCTACGAGTATGTCGACCTGGGCCGCTTCTGGCAGATCTACCTGTTCATCGGGCTGCTCCTGTGGGTGGCGCTGGTGATCCGGGCATTGATGCCGGCGCTGAAGGACAAGCGCAGCAGTTCCCTGGTCTTCCTGGTCGCGCTGGCGACGATATCGATCGGGTTGCTGTACGGTGCCGGTCTGATGTGGGGCCAGCACACCCACATTGCGATCATGGAGTACTGGCGCTGGTGGGTGGTGCATCTCTGGGTGGAAGGCGTGTTCGAGGTTTTCGCAACCGCGATCATTTCCACCGTGTTCGTGCGCATGGGCCTGCTGCGGGTGTCGGTGGCAACCATCATGGTGCTGTTGGCCACGATCATCTTCCTGGGCGGCGGCGTCCTCGGCACGTTCCATCACTTGTACTGGACCGGTACGCCGGTTGCGGTGATGGCATTGGGCGCGACCTTTTCGGCGCTGGAAGTCGTGCCGCTGATGGTGGTCGGGTTCGAGGCCTACAACCATGCCCGGATAGAGAAGCAGGCCGGCTGGGAAAAGTCGTACCACTGGCCGTTCATGTTCTTCGCCGCTGTGCTGTTCTGGAACCTGGTCGGCGCGGGCCTGTTCGGCTTCCTGATCAACGCGCCCATTGCCCTGTATTACATGCAAGGCCTCAACACCACGGCGAATCACGGCCATGCCGCGCTGTTCGGCGTCTATGGCATGCTGGGGATCGGGCTGACGCTGTACTGCCTGCGGGGACTTACCGACGTGAGCCGGTGGAACGACAAGCTCCTGAAGATTTCTTTCTGGACGCTCAACGTGGGCCTGGCGATGATGACCTTCCTGTCGTTGCTGCCGCAAGGCCTCTGGCAAACCTACGCCAGCGTCAAGCACTACTACGCTTATGCCCGCTCGGCGGAGTTCATGCACAGCGCCGTCATGGAGGGATTGGTATGGGCGCGCGTACCCGGTGACATCGTATTCAGCGTCGGGGTTTTCGCTTTCGCCCTGTTTGTATTTCAGGCCTTCCGCCCCCAGCGAAAGATGACAGGACACGAGGCAAGGGTGGCAGCCTCCTGAGCGGGGCTATCAGGAGCACTGGAGGCTCGTCCGGGGCGAGCCCGTTCAGGAAGGCGGGCGCGTTTCCGTGTCGCGGATGACTTCGCCTTCGATGACGCGCCCGTCCGCAGGCCGTGCACGCGCATGCTCACGGAGGCGCTTCCTCAACTCTCGCGTTCTCCACCAGAGATAAGCGCCACCGGCCAGCCCAGCCAAGGCGACGACGGCCAGCACCACAATAGAAAGCATGAACGCGCCCACCAGTATCAGGGTGCCGGCAATGGCAGCCACGAGTTTGCGCAACAGGCCCGGACGTTGCACCTGATGCTGCGAGCCATTGCCACCGAGCCGGAAACGCATTTGATTTGTATACATTGAATTCACTGTATTTTCGGGGTAATCCTGAAGATTCCGAAGTTAATCGATTATAGCTTCGACGCGGACTGACGCGCATAGTTCTGGCGCGCATGGTTTTCCGCGCTTGAGCCGGTTGCATCAGCTTCTTATATAAAGGTGGATCGCGGAGAATTCAAATGACCCGGAGGCGCGGCGGCTTCCTGGTGCAAGCAGTTGTAACGCTACCGACACGATCACGTGCTCGCGGGCAGGATGGGCGCCATCGCGATGAGGCGCATTGCTTTCGCCAAGCAGGCGTTCTTCATAGCAGCGATTCCGATACTCATTGACTTGCATGATGTTAGGGAGGAAGGTTGCCCTTTACGCGTGGAGTGCCCACATGAAACTGGTGTCCAACGGGCCACAACGCGGCGCGTATCTGCAGCAAACCAAATCCGGTCGCGTCCTGCTCTGCCTCGATAACCCTGCATATGTGGTTGACGACGTCATTCCGCCCGGCAGCAATCTTCCCGAAGCTCCCCGCCAAAGCGCAAATGCACGCAGGTTCGTCAGTACGTGCATGATGGTCGCTTATGGCCGCGACCAAACAGGTTGGCCGCCGCTCGCGAAAAAATTTCTCTCCGAAATGCAGGCCAGGGAAGCGCGCAAGCCATATCTGGTCCACGTTTCCTGAACCGGCAGAACTCATGAATGTACGCACGAAGAACGCGGGCGAGCGCCTTGACATCCACAACGGTGCTTACCTGAAGGAGAACGCAACGGGTGCAGTGTCCCTTTGCTTCCGTGGCCTTGAATACGCGGTCGATGATGCAGTGCCGCTGTCGATTTACGGCGACCGTCCCTCCTTCGAGAACCAGTTGGCGGATTCCTTTGTCCGGGTGTGCACGACACGCGCGCACGGGGAGGGCAAAGAGAACTGGCCCGGGCTGACGTTGCGCTTTTTGTCCCAGTCCGCCGTCTCCCAGTCCTAACGCCACGCCCTGGACGGCGGCCCGGCCAGCCAGCGCGGGCTATCGCTTCAGGGCGCTTTCGTAACGATCCGGCGCGAAGCCGACCAGCAGGTTCTTCCCGTTCTCCAGCACCAGCACGGGCCGCTTGATCAGGCTCGGGTTCTCGACCATCAGCTTTATTGCCTTGGCTTCGTCGACGTTCGCCTGCTCCGCAGGCGACAGCTTGCGCCACGTCGTGCCGCGGGTATTAAGCAGCACATCCCAGCCGACCTGTTTCGACCACGCCTTGAGATGCGCGACCTCGATTCCCGCCACCTTGTAGTCATGGAAGGCGTAATCGACGCCATGCCCGTCAAGCCAGGCGAAGGCCTTCTTCATGGTGTCGCAGTTCCTGATCCCGTAGATCGTTGGCACTGGAGGGGCGAGGGAAGTGGGACGAGGGGCGAGGGAAGAGCAGGGATCAGGCAGACAGCGGGGAGATCTGGACGGGGGTTAAGGAGATCGCTTTTCCCTCAACCCTCGTCCCTCTTCCCTTCACAACGTGAAAATCTTCCCCGGATTCAGAATATTCTGCGGATCGAGCGCCCTCTTGATCTGCCGCATGACGCCGACGGCTTCGCCGTGCTCGGCAGTGAGGAATTTCATTTTTCCCAGCCCGATGCCGTGCTCGCCGGTGCAGGTGCCGTCCATGGCCAGGGCGCGCATGACCAGCCGATCGTTCAGGCGTTCTGCTTCCTCGAGTTCCTTCGGATCGTCGCGGTTGATCAGGAAACCCAGGTGGAAATTGCCGTCGCCCACGTGGCCGACCAGCGGCGCGATCAGGAAGCTTTCCTTCAGATCTTTTTTGGTCTCCATGATGCAGTCGGTCAGCCTGGAGATCGGCACGCAGACATCGGTCGCCCAGATCTCACAACCGGGGCGCAACGCTTTGTTGGCGTACGTAACATCGTGGCGCGCCGTCCACAGCGCAGTGCGATCCTCGGTCTTGGTCGCCCATTTGAATTCGCCACCGCCGTGCTCTGCGGCGATCGACTGCACCATTTCCGCCTGTTCCTTGACGCCGGCGTCGGTGCCGTGGAATTCGACGAACAGCGTGTCCTTGACCGCATAGTTCAGCTTGGAGAACTTGTTCACGGCGTCCATCTGCACGTCGTCGAGCAGTTCGATGCGCGCGACCGGGATGCCGAGCTGGATGGTCTGGATGACGGTGTTGACCGCGCCTTCGATGCTGTCGAACGAGCATACGGCCGCCGCCATGGCTTCGGGAATGCCATACAGGCGCAGCGTGACTTCGGTGATGATGCCGAGCGTGCCTTCGGAGCCGACGAACAGACGCGTCAGGTCATAGCCCGCCGAGGATTTACGTGAGCGGCGCGACGTGCGGATGATGCGTCCGTCAGCCAGAACCACGGTCAGTGCGAGCACGTTCTCGCGCATCGTGCCGTAGCGCACGGCGTTGGTTCCGGACGCTCGCGTGGCTGCCATGCCGCCCAGCGACGCGTCCGCACCCGGGTCGATCGGAAAGAACAGGCCCTGGTCGCGGATGAAGGCGTTCAACTCCTTGCGGGTGACGCGCGCCTGGACCGTGACATCCAGGTCTTCCGCGCCGACGCGCAGCACCTTGTTCATGTTCATCAGGTCGACGACCACGCCGCCATGATGCGGAATCACATTGCCCTCCAGCGAAGTGCCGGTACCGTAGGCAACCACAGGGGTTTTGTGCGCGGCGCAGATGCGCACGATCTCGGCGACTTCTTCGGTGTTGTTCGGAAACACCACGGCATCGGGCCGGTGCGGGTGATGCCAGGACTCGTCCTTGCTGTGGTGGTCGCGCACGCCGGTGCTGGTGGAGAGCCGGTCGCCGAACCGGGCGCGTATTTCCTCGATTGCTGAATGATGTTTTTCCGCGGGCAGATTCATGGCCGGTTCCTCTTCAGTTCCTGATCGTCTTTGAGCGCAGGCATACGCCCCTCAAGCAGACATTTTACGCCAGGTGATGCCGTTTGACCTTGTGCCCGTTCCATGCATTGCCGGCGCATGGAACGCCCGATGAGCGCGATGTCGATTGCGCAGACACCGCCGATCCGATACTTTTGAGGCTGGCATGGTAATCGGGAGGAGTCTGGCGATGCGAGCGGTATCCAGTGGCGCTGCAGCAGTGCTGATCGGCGTGGCCCTGGCGGCGCCGGCGGCGGTGGATGAGATTGCGCCGGCAGCGTTGTCTGCAGGCAGTTTCACCGTGGCGCTGACCGACCAGACTGCTTATTCGGCGCCGGCCCCGGTCCTTACCTACCGTGAAAGCGAAAAATTTCTGCGCGGCCGGCAGCATTTCAACCAGAGGTGGGTGGTATTTCCGTCGCTCGGCGGCGATTGGGGACTCGGCCCGACCTTCATAGCGGACCGTTGCTCGGGTTGCCATGTCGGGGGCGGGCGGGGCCATCCGCCGAAGTCGCCCGAAGAGCAGTTGTTGTCCGTGCTGGTGCGCATTTCCCTTCCCGGCGAAGGCGAACACGGCGAGCCGGTCCCGCATCCGAACTACGGCGACCAGATCCAGAATCAGGGGCTGATGGGGCAGGACAAAGACGCGACCTATCTGGGTGAACGCGTCCGACAGGAAGCCAACCTGTATCTCGACTGGGAGGAATCTCCGCTCACTTTCGCTGACGGTGAAAGGGTCATGTTGCGCAAGCCGAAGCTCAGAGTGGAGAAGCTCAATTTCGGCCCGCTCGGCCCGGAAGTGATGTACTCGCTGAGAATCGCGCAGCCAACTTATGGGCTGGGAATGCTCGAGGCCGTGACCGAGGCCGACATTCTGGCCATTGCCGAGAAGCAGAAATCGCAGGGGGTGAACGGGCGACCGAATTACGTCTGGGACGGCATCGGCAAGCGCGTCGCGCTCGGCCGGTTCGGCTGGAAGTCGAGCCAGCCCTCCATCAAGCAACAGATCGCCGCTGCGTTCCATGGAGATATCGGCGTGACCTCACCGCTGTTCGACAAGGAGAACTGCCCGCCCGTGCAAAAGGACTGCGCGTTTCAGCCGCCCGGAAACAAGCCGGAACTCATCAATATCAACTGGGAAGAACTGGAATTCTGGACGCAGGCGCTGGCCGTACCGGCGCGCCGCAACGTTGGCGATCCGGGTTACGCGCTTGGGGAGAAGCTGTTTGTCGAGGCGAGATGCGCCATTTGCCATGTGCCGGAAATGAAAGCCGGCCCGCTGCCGGGGCTGCCGCAGATCAAGGACCAGGTTTTTCACGCCTATACCGATTTGCTGCTTCATGACATGGGCGAGGAACTCGCGGACAACCGGCCCGACTTCAAGGCGGGTGGCCGCGATTGGCGCACCCAGCCGCTTTGGGGCATCGGACTGTCTGCAATCGTGAGCGGCAGCACGGCGATGCTGCATGACGGGCGCGCGCGAAATGCAACCGAGGCCATTCTCTGGCACGGCGGCGAAGCTTCAGCCTCGCGCGAGGCATTCCGCGGCATGTCCAAAGCCGATCGCGAAGCGCTGTTGAAATTTCTTTCTTCGATCTGACCGGCGGGACGGACTGGATGCCGCAGGCATGGGGGTACCGCGAACGTGGCCGGATTTCGTTTCGGATGCTGCTCCTCTTGCTGCCGCTGTCAGGCGCGTGCTTGCCGTGCAGCGCCTCCGCCCAGACTCCGGCGGATCTGCTCGCCCTTTACCACGCGCAGGCAAGGGCCGAATCGGCGGACTTCGAGAATTTTTCGCCGGAAGACGGACGCGCATTCTACTTCCGCAAGCATGCGCTGCCGGTCGTCGGAGAAACCGGCTGTGTCTCGTGTCATTTGACGGACCCGCGCCGGTCGATCCTGCGTCACCGCACCAAGATCCTGTGTCGGGCCTGTCACGTGATCGACGACAGGGAGCACGTGGATCCGCAGCACGCTAAGAAACGCGAGATCGGCGCGTTCGCGCCAGTCGCGAATCCGCGCCGGTTTACTGATTACGATACCGTTGAAAAATGGTTCCGGCTCAACTGCAATTACCTGCTCAAGCGCCCCTGCACTGCAATCGAAAAGGGCAACCTGATTTCCTGGCTGGTGAGCCTCGGGCACGGCGAGGCGGACGGCAAGCCGGAACTGGGGAAGGACTACGAGTGGTTGTCGACGGAATGACAGGAGAGTCATCCACGGGGGACAGCCATAAAAAAAGCCGGAGACGAGCTCCGGCTTCCGAGGGGGAGAGATTACTCAGACGGCGGGGATGCCGGTGTAAACGGTATCGCTCTTGGCGACATAACCGTAAGCGGCGTTACTGCGCTCGCCGCCCATGGCGATGTAATCCGCCTTGATCAGGGCGATCTGGTCCTGGGTGAAGGGCTTGTCTGCGCTGATCTTCATGTCTAGACCGTAAAGGTGCGCACCGTTCAGGCCGAAGATTTTCTGCTTGACCTCGCTGTTCGGTCCGCCCAGTTTTGTCTTCCATTTGAACTTCTTCATGATGTCGTCCGGAATCTCCAGCCTGCGCATGGCTTCGATCTGCCATTGCGGGCTGCCGTACCACACCGAGTCGGTGCCCCAGACCACCCGCTCCGGCCCCATCATGTTCACGAGCTGCCCGATGAACGCAGCGCAGAACCGGGGATTGGTCACGGCGGTACTGGCAAACGTGCTGCCGATTTCGGCGTACACGTTGTTCACACCGAACTTCTCCGGGATGCGCGCAAGGTCGGTGGCCCACTCGACGTAACCGGTGTCGAGGAACTTCTGCAGGTCGGCATCGGGTTGATCCGCCAGCCACGGACGCAGCGCCGAGTGGTAGATGACGAAGTTCATTCCAGGCCAATCCTTCGCGGCCTTGCCCAGATCCTTCACGGTTGCGCTTTCCCAGGTGCCGGCAAAAGCTTTCTCGTAGTCGCGCGGCATCAGGCCCTTATGGATGCAGATTGTGTTGATGCCTGACTTGATCGCCTTCTCGTAGAACGGGTACATCAGTTTTTCGTCGTCCAGGCGCCACGCATACTTGGAAGGTCCGAACGGGTCGCCGATGGTGTAGGACTTCCACGACACCGGATGCAAGGATTCGATGCCGCGGTCGACTTCGTCCATCCAGTTCGGATACTTGGGCGTGATCACGGTATGTCCGAGCATGCGCGTGCTTCCGGCCATCTTGTTCACCGCGCGGCAGGCGGTCTGGATGGCGTCATTGGACAACAGCCACCAGGACGGATCGTCGAACGGCGCGCCCGAGAGCAGCGCGATCTTGGTGTCGCTGTCGAGGAAGATCTCCTTCAGGTAGTTGTCCATCTTGTAGCGCCCCAGAGTCAACGGCACCGACATGATGTCCGCGTTGACATTGGCGCCGACCGCCCACTTGGTGAGACCCAGCAGACCTTCCTGCTTGAAGTCGTCGCGGATGAAGTGCGTCTGGTCATCGAAAATGAACTGGCCGGAAAGCTGGCCGGCGCGGTACGTCGACATTTCCATGTCGGCGGCCTCTGCCTCGGAAACATCCCAGACCGGGCCGAAAACCTTGTTCATCGCCAGGAACGCCGTGGCCATTCCGGCGCTGCTCGCCAGGAACTGGCGGCGACTGATGTTGTGGCGTTTGGCCTGAACGTCGGCGAGTTCCTTGATCAAGCCCTCGACCTTTTTCTGGTCATCGGTCTGGGGCAATGGATTGTATTCGCCGTTGGAGACGACCTGCGTCGGCACCGGAGAACGAAACGCAACTTCGTCCGCCGGGTCGACCAGTTTCATTTCGTCGTCGCTCATGTGAACGCCGATACGTCTTTGTTCTGTCATGACTCCTCCTTAGCTGGGCGTTACGTTGGAATAAAGTCGCACTGAACCCTCGACACGACTGCTTGCACAAAACTCAATCCGGAAGTGGGCGTCCGGCCGAAACCCGCTGCTTCACTTCTTTTCGAACTTGTACTCCGCATCCGGCGCGGTCTTGCCTTCGCAAGCTGCAGCCATATTTCTCTTGGCGTTGTTACACGCGATATTCGCCTGGGTGAAAATGTCGTTCGGATCGTTCTTGCCTTCACAGTAGTACTCGTGTTGTTTCTTCGCGTCTTCGCAGGTGCCGGCGCGCGTGTCGGCCTCCGCTGCGAAACAGGCGGTCGTGGCAAGTCCCAGAAGACACGCGCCGATCAAAGAAGGTGTTCTCACAGGGGCCTCTGCTTCGTGATGAGATGTTCGGCAGTACGAACTTCGGCTGCGCCGTCGCCGGGCCGCCTATTTTTTCTTCTTGTCGTCGAATTCGTAAGTCTTGTCGGCCTCGACAATGCCCTCGCAGGCTTCCTTGACGTTATTCTTGGCATTGTTGCAAGCGGTGCCGAGGGCCACCATGCTGTCGCTCGCGGCATTGGCAGGATTGCAGAAATAGTCCATCTGGCTCTTGGCATCGTTGCAGGTGCCCACCCGCGTTTTATTCGAGTCGTCGGCGCCTGCCTCGGATGCAAGGCAGAACGCCACGAGCAAGGTTGCCAACAGGGTAGATTGCGTCGTCCTCATCGCTCCTCCGTGCTGTCTGTTTGGGCTTCAGATCTCGTTGCGTGTCTTGTTCATGCGCACGCTACAGTTTGTGTTTGCAAGACTACTCTTGGCATCGGAGTGGATACAAGTGTCAGATGCGAAAAGTCATAAGGCCCGGCCACTTTTGCCAAGCGGGTTTTTATGTCGGTGGTTTTCCTTGTCTGGGACAAACTTCAGCGAATGGCCCCAATACTCGCCAGGGAAATGTTCGAATGCTGCGGCGCGTCGAGAAGCCATTCGCGCTCACATCACTCGGAACGGAGGAACGGGCAAGACTTAACATGAGTTAAAGCAAAGCGCACTTAGTTTTTGATCGTAACTGGATTTCCGATGTTCGGCCATCCGTGCGATCGACCGGCGAGGACTTACGCAAGGAAGACGCGAAATCTTGACCGCAAAGCGCCGTGCTGCCGGACTGCTGTGATGCAACATTGGCAGCCCTGTTGATGCGGAACCGGCGGCGAAAACCTGTCACCGTAGTATTGCATCGCAGCGAACCTTTACGCGGCGAGGTATTTCCTGACCGCCTCCTCGTTCCAGGCGATGC
This sequence comes from uncultured Bordetella sp., assembly GCA_964402495.1. GTDB lineage: Bacteria > Pseudomonadota > Gammaproteobacteria > Burkholderiales > JACQAP01 > JACQAP01. The sequence continues at coordinate 26,069 of CAYODB010000005.1, read as the reverse complement.
CCGCACCCGGACGATCTGGGATGGACAGATAGCCGTTCTTGACCTCGAACGGCTGCTCCAGGATGGCATTGGCCCAGTCCATATATTCGAGCCAGTGGCAGGTCGGGGTGACCGCCAGAAGGTGCGCGCTGAATTCCGGGAACAGGTGACTGGACAGGTCGAGGTTGTGAACCTGCGCGATGGCCGCCGCCCGCATCCAGCCGGTGACCCCGCCGATGCGCTGTACATCGGGCATGTAATACTCGGCCGCCTCCGCGTCTATCGCCTTCTGCATTTCTGCCGTGTTGAGCAGATTCTCGCCGATCTGGATCGGCGTCATTACTTCGGCGGCGATTTTCGCGCAGCCGGCATAGTTGTCATGGCGGATCGGTTCTTCAATCCAGTACAGGCCCTCGTCGTCGAGCGCTTGTCCGCGGCGGACGGCTTCGTTTACCGACAGGCTCTGGTTGAAGTCGGTCATCAGCATAACATCGTCGCCGATGCGCTTCTTCACGTTGCGTACGGCGGCAAGATCCTCCTTGAAATTCGGCCGGCCGATACGCAGTTTCACCGCCGTGTAGCCGCCCTCGACGATCAATTGTGAGGCCTCGTCAGCGAGCAAAGCCGGATCCTTGATCCACAGTCCGCAACTGTTATAGGCCCGCACCGGCTTGACCTCGCCGCCCAGCGCGCGAACCAGCGGCACGCCGAGCCCCTTGGCATAAGCATCCCACGCCGCCATGTCGATGCCCGCGATAACCTGGCCGGCGATGCCGTGGGAATCCTGCAGTGTCAGACGTTTGCGCAGCTTCGCTTCGATCTCGAACGGAACGAGCGCATCGCCGTTGATCATCTCCGCCAGCGCTTCGACCATGGCCACCGTGGGCTTGAGCATGCTGCGCATGAACGCAAACAGATAACTGCTGCCGGTGATGCCTTCGTTGGTTTCGAGGTCGATCAGCACCAGCGCCGCATTGGGAATCTCACCGGACGCGGACCGCGGCGGGCGCTTCAACGGCACCTGCACGGCGCGTGCCCGGATGTTTTTTATTGTCAGTTTCATTGATACCTCCAAAAGTTAAATCTCAACGCAGAGGCGCGGAGGACGCAAAGGACGCGGAGAAAGCAAGAAAAAGAGAGAAGGTTGGATAGCAAAGTCACGCGCCCATAGCAACCGTTGGCACCGCTTCCATTTGACATACGCGCACCTGGTTCCATTTTTGTTTTTCCTCTGCGTCCTTTGCGCCCTCCGCGCCTCTGCGTTGGGTGTTGCCTTAAACTTGAGCCTCGGCCGGCCGGCCGTTGGCGTGGAGCTTGAGCGCGGCGTAGACAAACTGGTTGGCTGGTGTGGGAATGCCGAGCTCCTTGCCGAACTTCGCGACCATGCCCGAGAGCCAAGGCAGCTCCAGGCGGTTGCCGCGACGCAGGTCGCCGCACATCGACGCCACCATGGTGGCCGGGTAGGTGTCGACTTTGGACATCTGGTCGGTGACGAGGCCCTCATCGAATTTCACGCCCCTGGCTTTTCCGATCGTCACCACTTCTTCCATCACCTGCTGCATCAGCGCCCGCGTATCGGCGTCGGCCCGGATCGGTCCGATCGGCATCCGCGTCAGCGAGGTCAGGGCCGATAGCGTAACCAGGCGAACGAATTTTTCCCAGATGGTCTTGTTGATATCGGTGACGATTTCGGACTGAACGTTGGCAATCTTGCAGGCCACCTGCAATGCCTGGGATCTGGGAGAGGGTTTGCCGTCGAGTTCGCCGAAGAACAGGTTCGCCATATTGCCATTGTGGCGGATGACGCCAGGCTCTTCGATTAGCGCCGCGATGTTGGCGACGCCGCCCATCACATGTTCCATGCCCAGAATCGGCAGCAGCGTATCGACGGCGACCACGCCGTTCTGAAACGATACGGCGACCGTGTTCGGGCCGATCATCGGTTTGGCGGTCGCAGCGGCTTCCTCGGTAGCCCAGAGCTTGACGCCGATCATGATGACGTCGACCGGCCCGACAATCGTGGTGTCGCTGGTAGCCCTCACTTCCGGTAAATGCAGGTCGCCGAGCGCACTCAACACCTTTAATCCTTTTTTCTGCATCGCTTCGAGGTGCGCGCCCCGCGCAACGAAGGTGACATCCTGTCCGCTGGCCGCGAGCCGGGCGCCGAAATAGCCGCCGACGCCGCCGCTGCCGATGATTGCAATCTTCATGTTTCGGTATTCCCATCTTGTTGGAGTTCATGAAAGGACCGATATGTTAGTCGGTCGCTGCGGATTTTTGAACCGGCGCGTTGCTGTGAGGCGGTTGAGCAGCATAAAATTCACCCTGCTGCATCGCTGTGCCGTTGCTGTTGCCTGCTTTACGACCGAGGTCCTTGAATGAACCGACCAGAGATACTCCCCCGCCGCCCGACGGTGCAACTCGCCTCACGCATGGGGGAAATCGAACCGTTCCACGTCGTGGTACTGATCAATCGCGCCAAGGAACTGGAAGCGGCCGGACGCACGATTTCCAGCATGGTGGTGGGCGAACCCGACGCTCCCGTGCCGCCGCTGATCGCAGAAGCCGGCATCCGCGCCATCCAGGGCGGGCGCATCGGCTACACACCATCGCTCGGCATCGCCGAACTGCGCGATGCAATCTCCGGCTTTTACCGCATGCGTTACGGCGTGGACGTGCCGCGCTCGCGCATCGCCGTCACGACGGGATCCTCCGGCGCGCTGCTTCTCACCATGGGTACGCTGCTGTCGCCGGGCAGCCAGGTGCTGATGGCTGATCCCGGCTATCCGTGCAACCGTCATTTCGTGCGCACCATGGAGGGCGAAGCCGTCGGCATCCCGGTCGGCGCCTCAACGGCCTACCAGCTCACCGCCGCGCTGGTCGAGAAACACTGGACGGAAAGGACCGCGGCCGTACTGATCGCTTCGCCGTCGAATCCCACCGGCACACTGATCGATCACGACGAGCTCGAACGCATCCATGCCGTCACCCGTGCGCGCGGTGGCGTGCTGATCGTCGACGAGATCTATCACGGATTGACTTACGGCAAGCGCGATCGCAGCGCCCTGGAGTTCGCCGACGATGTGTTCATCATCAACAGCTTTTCCAAATACTTCGGAATGACCGGCTGGCGCCTCGGCTGGATGGTGGCGCCGGAGCAGTACGTGCCGCCGCTCGACAAGCTGGCGCAGAACCTGTTCATATCGCCCTCCGACCTGGCGCAGAAAGCCGCGCTCGCGGCCTTCCATCCGGACACGCTGGCATTGCTGGAACAGCGGCGCGACGGTTTCAAGGCACAGCGCGATTTCCTGCTGCCAGCCCTGCGCAGTCTCGGTTTCGACATTCCGGTCACGCCGGAAGGCGCCTTTTACATCTATGCGAACTGCGAGCGCCTCACCGACGACAGCTACAAGTTCTGCTGGGACCTGCTGGAAAACGCCGGCGTCGCCATCGCCCCCGGCATCGATTTCGGCACCCACGAGGCGAAACAGCATGTGCGGTTTTCCTACCCGAAACCGATTCCGGTTCTGGAAGAGGGTGTCGAGCGCCTGCGCAAGTATCTCGACAGATAAGCCAACGCTCTCACCGCAGAGGACGCGGAGGACGCGGAGGACGCAGAGGAAACCCAAAGAGAGAAACAGCGACAAGGGATTGCCTGGCGAGTTGATGAACCTGCTGCCCACGTCGATGTATATTGGCCATGTAAAGCCGCGATTATCCGCGCCCGCAATTGATTCCAGTTTCTTCCTCGCCCTTGTCATTCCTCTGCGTCCTCCGCGTCCTCTGCGGTGAGCGCTTGCTGTAGAAAGGTTTTAGATGAGCGATTTCATGCCCGGCATGCAGCAGCAGACCATCCGTGCCAACGGAATCCGCGTCAACGCGTGGGTCGGTGGCGAGGGAGATCCCGTGGTGCTGCTTCATGGCTATCCGCAGACCGCGCAGATGTGGCGCAAAGTCGCCCCGCCGCTGCTCAACCGCTTCGCGGTGGTGTGCCCCGACCTGCGCGGCTACGGCGATTCCGACAAGCCGAGAGACGGCTACGACAAGCGCAGCATGGCGAAGGACGTGAAGGAAACCATGGCGGCGCTGGGTTTTGAGCGCTTTGCGCTCGTCGGACACGATCGCGGTGCGCGGGTAGCCCATCGGTTGGCGGTGGACTATCCCGACGCGGTGAAGAGTCTGACGGTGCTGGACATCGTGCCGACCCATACGGTATTCCGCGATGCCGGAAAGGATCTTGCTGCGGCTTACTGGCACTGGTTCTTCTTTCAGGTGCCAGACCTCCCTGAGATCATGCTCGCCAACAGCGCCGAACCGTTCCTGCGCAGCATGTTTCGCGCCCTGTGCTATCGCCAGGATGCGATCGAGGAGCCGATGTTCCGGGAATACCTGCGCGCATTCACGCTGCCGGGCACCATCCGGGCCGGACTCGAGGACTACCGGGCCGCTGCCACTACGGATCTCGCCGATGACGAACGCGACCTCGGCAAGAAACTGTCGTGTCCGCTGTTGGCGATCTGGGGGGAATACGGCAAGATGCATACGTTGTTCGACGTGCTCGCCACCTGGCGGGAGAAAGCGAAGGACGTGCGCGGCCATGCGCTGCCTTGCGGGCATTTCATCCCCGAGGAAGTGCCGGACGCCCTGATGCGGGACATGATTCCCTTCCTGCAACAGGGCTGAACCACCATGCGGCGTCACGGTCTATTGGGTAGACGCAAATGAGGGCTCCTATGCAACTTCGTTCCGCAATACTTACCGCGCTGCTCCTGGTTTCCACCGCATGCTGGGCGCTGGAGCAGGAAGAAACCTTTACCAACCTCACCCCCGGAAAGGACATGCTGGACCCGGCTCTGCTTGCCGATTTGCTCCAGCAGGGGGACGTGCGGGCCATGAACAACCTGGCGCTGCTGTGGGCCAAGGGCCACGACGGCAAACAGAGCTATGACGAGGCGTTGCGCTGGTGGAAGGAGGCGGCGAAGCACGGCTATACAGTCGCCATGAACAACATCGGCCTGCTGTACGCGAACGGCGACGGTGTCGAGAAGGATTTCAAGCAGGCGTTCGACTGGTGGCACCAGTCGGCTTTCCTGGGTAATGCCTGGGCGATGAACAGCGTCGGCGATCTCTACGAAAACGGCCACGGCGTCGGCACGGACCTCGGCATGGCCATGACCTGGTACCAGAGTGCGGCCGAACAGGGCGAGCCCATGGCGATGTACAACGTCGGCCTGCTCCATGAAGCAGGCAAGGGCGTCAGCCGCGATCTGGGCGAAGCGCTGGCCTGGTTCCGCAAATCGGCCGACAAGGGTTATGCCTCCGCAATGCACAGCATCGGGGCCATGCACGCAGAAGGCCGGGGCCTCGACGCCGACGCGGTGGAAGCCTTCGCGTGGTTCAGCGTCGCCGACATGCGCTACCCGCCGGAAGATGCCGCGGAAGCGAAACAGAATAAAGCCGATCTGGAAAAGCTGACGGCCGGCCTTAGTCCGGAACAACTTGCGCGTGCAAAGGAAAGAGCCGCGACCATTGAAAGTCTGACGCGGCCGGCTGTGCCTGCAGAACCGGTGCCAGGAAACGCCAGACCTGCCAGGCCGGGCGAGAAGTCGACCTGACCGGTCAGACGCAGCGGCGCCCGGCGTCCGCAGTGGTCCAATCGTGCTCCACAAAACCGACGGCGATGCCGAACGAAGAGAAGCAGCAACTTGTAGCTGGATCATGAGCGCCCAGGTTTGTTCGCGCTGGTCCGGACTTCGCGCATTCCTTTGCGGCGCGCTTCTCTGCATGGGGTGTTCCGCACCGGTGTCGGCAGCGGAGAAGCAGGCTGCCGCCGATCGCAGCCCCTCTCCGGGCATGTATGGCACCTACCAGAACGACAGCCCCACGCGCTTCGACCAATCGCTCGGCGACACCAATCCGATGACGGACGCGCAGTTGCTGCCCGCACTTCTTTCCGCGCTGGATCAATTGTCCAAGTATCCACGCCCGTCCACGCTTCCGAAACTGCATCGTCTGCCGTCCTCGGAACTGCAGAATCTGGTCTGCGGTGGGCCCTGCGCCGCGCTCGCGATTTACCGGCCCGGCGAGGGCATCTTTCTCGATGAGAAGCTGAAGCCGGAAATCCGTCTGTTCGACCGTTCGGTGCTGCTGCATGAACTCGTCCACTACCTGCAGGACCTCAACAACCAACACGCCGACATGAAGCCCTGTTCGCGCTGGTACCACCGCGAGCAGGAAGCCTATGCGATCCAGAAGAATTTCCTGGTGATCGTCGGCAGCCCGGTGCGGGTAGGGTACTCGGCGCACCAGTCGACTTGCGACGACGTCGCCAGGTAGGACTGACCCTTAACCGCAATGGCGCGAAGACGCAAAGGACGCGCAAAGGAAAACGAGAGATAGAGGCGCCCGATGGCCCAGATAAGGATCTCGGTCCGCGAATTCCTGGAGTTGACACCTCGATAATCCAGCGGCGTGTTTGCTGCCTCTTACCTTGTCATTGATTTTCTTTGCGCCCCCTTTGCGTCTTCGCGCCTTTGTGGTTAGTGGGTTGGACTTGGTTTTAATTCCTGAAGGCTATCAATCCGCCTGCGGCAATATATTGGACGCCTGTCGCATCCGTGCCGACAATGGCGCTTCGATTAAAAATTTTCCGGAGGATTCATGAGCATCGCCCCGATTCCATTCAAGCTGCACGTCGGCGACGAACAGCTCACCGACCTGAAGCAGCGGCTTTCCCGCGTGCGCTGGCCCGACGAAGTGTCCGGTGAACCGTGGAAGGTGGGCGTCGACCTCGCTTACATGAAAACGCTGACCGACTACTGGCGCGACAAATACGACTGGCGCAAGCACGAAGCGCACATCAACACCTTCGACCACTACAAGGTGAAGTTCGCGGGGACCGATGTGCATTACATCCGTGTCGAGGGCAAGGGCCCAACGCCGATGCCGCTGCTGCTCTCGCATGGCTGGCCGGGGTCGGTGCACGAGTTCCACAAGATCATCCCGATGCTGACCGATCCCGCCCGCTTTGGCGGCAACGCGGCGGATGCGTTCACGGTGATCGCCCCGTCCCTGCCTGGATACACGTTCTCGTATACGCCCGGCCAGCGTTTTTCGGTGCAGCAGATCGCCGACCTGTTCGCGGAACTGATGACCGGGGTGCTTGGTTTCAAGCGCTTCGCCGCGCAGGGTGGTGACTGGGGCGGATTTGTGACTTCCAGGCTCGCGTACTCTTATCCCGATCGCCTGGCCGGCATTCACCTTAACCTCCTCAGCCTGCGCCGCGACACGCCTTTGCCCGAGAAACCGACTGACGACGAAAAACGCTACTTCGAGGAACGGGCGCACTGGATGAAAGAGGAAGTGGGCTACACCTGGATCCAGGGCACCAAGCCGCAAACGCTGGCCTATGCGCTGACTGATTCCCCTGTCGGCCTGGCCGCGTGGATCGTGGAGAAATTCCACACCTGGAGCGACCACAAGGGCGACCTCGACGGCTACATCGGCAAGGACGCGATGCTGACCAACATCATGTTGTACTGGGTGACCGGTGCGATCGGTTCGTCGTTCTGGCCCTACTACGCGCGCATGCATGGGCCCTGGCCGATACCCGACGGTGCGGTCATCAACGTGCCGATGGGCTATGCGGAATTCCCGAAGGAGATCCTGCGCCCGACGCGCTCGCTCGCCGAGAAGATGTACGGCGACATCCGCCGCTGGACGAAAATGCCCAAAGGCGGGCATTTTGCGGCGCTTGAGCAACCGGAGTTGCTGGCGCACGAGGTGCGGGAGTTCTTCCGGCCGCTGCGCTGAGGAAAGCGACGTGCGTCAGCGCTTGACGCAATGTTGGCGCAACCATGCGGCGAAGCCGGCCTCGTCCAGTTCCCCGGACGCGACCGCGAGCATGGTCAGCACGGAGGCCGCATCGTCCGCAACGAGCCGGTGGCCGTTCAGTTGAAGAAATAGTTCTGCGCTGACGAATGCCGTCCGCTTGTTTCCATCCACGAACGGATGGTTGCACGCGAGCCCAAAACCATACGATGCAGCGAGATCGGCGAAATCAGGCTCACCGTAGGCCACCAGATTCCTTGGACGTGCAAGTGCGGATTCCAGCAATCCCATATCTCGAACACCGGTGCCGCCGCCGTGCTCCGCCAGTTGATCTTCATGTACCGCGAGAACGACCGCCGGATCGATCCAGACCCATTCCGTCATTTTGCCAACTCTCGCAACACCGCTCGCCGTTCCTTCATGATTTCGCGCGCGACTTTCATCTGCTCCTCGAAATCGGAACTGTGTGGGGTGATGCGATAGCCGTCGGGCGACTCGGTAATGTAGACCTCGTCGCCTTTTTCGAGCTTAAGTCTCGCCAGCACTTCCTTGGGCAGGATGACACCAACCGAATTGCCGATCTGGGTGAGTTTGAGGGTAAACATAGGTGCTCCAAGGCGTTATAACAGTTGTTATAGTAGATTGAACTAAATGAGGTTTCAAGCCTGTTCAGCGGCTCGGGCTAAATGCCGCTCACAGGCGGCCTAGGCGCGGGAAAAGTAAGTCAAAAGTCACCCTCCGCAGATTATTAACTGGTCCGGGGCCCGTAGTTTCTCTCTGGCCGGACCCGCAAAAGCTTCCTAGAATGATCCGAAACCAGACCCGCCCCGGACAAGGGCAGGCAGTCGGCACGACCGGGGGAGAGGACGATGGCTCCGCTCGCCCGGCCGTCTGGATCGCCGCACCCCCGGGCGCGGGCTAGAGAGCGCGGAAAAACTGGGCAAGGGGGAATTGCTGACCACCAGGGACATTCCCTACTTCATTACCGCACCCACGTTTAAGACCTCATCGGAGAAATATGCCTGGCTCAACACTGTTCAACTGGTCAACAAGGTGGTCGAGGTGAAACTTGGCGAGGGCGGGTACGTGAAGTACGACGTTTTCATTCTGCGCTAACGATCTCTCTCCTGGGATTTCCCGGGATTTCGGGGGTGGCGTAAGCCGCCCCTTTTCTTTGCCGGCCCGCCATTGGCTTACGCTGCAGAAGCAGCACACGAACCCGGTGTATGCTGATTCGCCTGCCCGTACGTTAAAGACGGGCAGCAGCAGAATTTGCGGCACCGCAAAACGCCGGCGCAGACCGGACTTTCCCTGGACCCAATGATGGAGGAGGCAGCATGTTCGGCAAATTGTTAGTCCGGCTGTTCGCGGCCGGTTTCTGCATGTTCGCGGCGGGCGCATTCGCGGCGGACACCATCAAGATCGCCCACATCGATCCGCAGAGCGGCCCGTTCGCGCTGCAGGGACAGTCGGGCGATCGCCATATCCAGCAGGCCATCGACGAAATCAACGCGCGCGGCGGCGTGCTCGGCGGCACCAAGCTCGAACTGGTCAGTCTCGACAACAAGTCGAGCCCGCAGGAAAGCCTGGTCGCGCTGAAGCAGGCGATTGACCAGGGCATCCGCTACGTGACTCAGGGCAACGGTTCGCATGTCGGCCATGCGCTGACCGACGCGATACTCAAGCACAACCAGCGCAATCCCGGCCAGGAAGTCATCTACCTGAACCATGCGGCCATCGATCCGGCGCTGACCAACGAGAAATGCAACTACTGGCATTTCCGTTTCGATGCGAACGTGGACATGAAAATCGACGCGCTGACTGCGGTCATTGCCGCGGACAAAGGTGCGAAGAAGCTCTATGTGATCAACCAGGACTATGCCTACGGCCACTCGGTACAGCGGGTTACCCGGGAACAGATCACCAAAAAGCGTCCGGACATCGACATCGTCGGCGACGAACTGCACCCCACCGGCAAGGTCAAGGACTTCGCGCCGTACATTGCCAAGATCAAGGCCAGCGGCGCGGACAGCGTGCTTTCCGGCAACTGGGGCAGCGATCTGGCGTTGCTGATCAAGGCCGCGGAAGAAGCCGGATTGAAGGCGACGTTCTATACAAACTACGCTTACCTGGTCGGCACGCCGCGGGCTTTCGGCGGTTCCGGCGCCGACCGCGTAAAGACAGTCGCGAGCTGGTTCCCGAACCTTCCCGGCAGTCCGATGGAAAAGACCTACCTCGATTACAAGAAAAAGTACGACGAAGACTGGGGTTTCCTGCCGATCAAGTACACCATCGACATGTGGGCGAAGGCGATCGACAAAGCGGGTTCCGCCGAGCCAGTGAAAGTTGCAAAGGCGCTGGAAGACATGCGCTACGACGCCGGCGTCGGCGAAGCCTGGATGCGACCCGAAGATCACCAACTGATGGAGCCTCTGTTCGTCGCGACATTCGCGAAGGTGGGTCAGAAGGGCGTCAAGTACGATGCCGACGGGACCGGCTATGGATGGCGCAGCGACATTCGGATCGAGGCCAAGGACAACATCCTGCCAACGACCTGCAAGATGGAAAGGCCGTAAGAGCCACCTCAGCCCCACCCTCTCCCCGTGGCGGAGAGGGAGTAAAGACGCCCAGCCAAGTGCCGGGCGTTTTCTTCTTCTGCGAATCGCGCAAAGGGCACCGCCATTCCTGCCCAGAGGTCCGAGTCTCACTGGTATTCGGCGGATTCCAAACTATGCTTCGAGCAGGAAAGCCCGGAGCCGGGAACGACCAGGTTGTTCACAAAACGGGGAGGAAACCATGTCCAGGGAATTAAGGAGATGCATTGTGGCGGCGCTTCTGGCCGTGACCGGGAATACGCTGGCGGCCGACACCATCAAGCTCGGCCTGATCGAACCGCTCAGCGGGCCGTTCGCATTCCAGGGCAATGCCGGCGCCCACATTTTCCAGATGCTCATCGACGAGCAGAACGCCAGGGGCGGTGTGCTCGGCGGCACAAAGCTCGAGTTCGTCGCCTACGACAACAAGGGCAGCCCGCAGGAAAGCCTGATCGCGCTCAAGCAGGCGGCCGACCAGAATGTGCGCTTCATCGTCCAGGCGTCTGGATCGCACAATGCGCACGCCCTCTCGGACGCCATCACCAAGCACAACGCCCGCGATCCGGAGCGCAGCATCATCCACCTGAACTTCGGGTCGATCGACACGGCGCTCACCAATGAAAAATGCAGTTTCTGGCATTTCCGCTTCGACGCGAATGTCGACATGAAACTGGCGGCCATGACCAGCCATATGGCCGGCCGCAAGGACATTCGAAGCGTCTATCTCATCAACCAGGACTATGCATACGGCCAGACAGTGGCCCGCGTGGGCAAGGAGCTGCTCGGGAGCAAACGGCCTGACGTGAAGATCGTCGGTGACGAGCTCCACCCGATCGGCAAGATCAAGGATTTCGCTCCCTATATCGCGAAGATCAAGGCGAGTGGCGCGGATACGATCCTGACCGGAAACTGGGGCGTGGACCTTTCATTGCTGATCAAGGCGGCGGCCGACGTCAAGCTGCCCGCAAACTTCTATACCAACTACGCTTACCTGACCGGCACGCCCAGGGCAATCGGCAAGGCGGGTGAAGACAGGGTCAAGACCGTGATCGGGTGGCACATCAACATCCCTGGCACCCCGATCAAGGAATTCGCGCTGCGCTACAAGAAACGCTTCGACGAGGATTTTATCTTCCTGCCCGCCCTGTCGGCTTTCGACATGTGGATTGCCGCAATGGAGAAAGCGACGTCTTCCGATCCGCTCAAGGTCGCCCTGGCGCTGGAAAACATGCGCCATCCGGGGCCGACAGGAGAACTGTGGATGCGGCCTGACGACCACCAGCTCATGCAGCCGCTTTACGTCGCGACGTTTACCAAGGCCGGTGGTGAAGTGAAGTACGACCTCGAAGATACCGGCTTCGGTTTCAGGACCGATATGCGTCTGGAAGCGAAGGACACCATCCTGCCTACGACGTGCAGGATGGAAAGGCCGTGACGGGTGACGGGCGCCTCTTCGAGCGGATACCGGGATGCACTCCTGACAGGTGATCGGGACGAGCTAGATCGCTTTCCAGAGCAGGGACAGCCCGCTGACCACCAGTAGTATGCTGATGAACCGTCCGACCTGGTCGCGAGTGAGCTTCGCATGCAGCCGGTGGCCAATGAACAGTCCGACCGGCATGACCGGAAGCAGGCACAGGAAGGCCCACCAGACTTCGGTTTGCAGCATCAGTCCGGACAGCACGTAGACCAGCACGCGCAGTCCGGTACTGAACGAGAACACGGCGGACAGGGTGGCGCGCATCCGGGAAACGTCCGGTATGCGCGCCGTCATGTACGCGGCGTAGATCGGCCCGCCGACGCCGAACAGCCCGCCGATCAATCCGCCGCCGATTCCTGTCGGGATCCCCCACCAGCGCGAAATACCCGTAGCGGGCGCCTTTGCGATCAGCCGGTAGATGCCGTAAGCGGTGACAAAAATGCCCAGCGACACCAGCGTTGCATGCCTGGGCAGCATCGCCAGTAGCGTCACACCCGCCAGGATGCCCACAATCACGGACGGTATCAGCAGTTTGAGTTCCGCAACTTCGACGTGTTCGCGGAACCTGAGCCCGGTGGTCGCGGTCGCAAGGAAGTCCACCATCACCACCAGCGGCACCACGGTTTGCAGCGGCAGGAAATGCACCAGAAGCGGGATCGTGACGAGCGCGGAACCGAATCCGGAGATTCCGAGGATGATGTAGGCGAGCAACCCGATCAGGGGGATCGCGATCAGGGTTTCGACGGGAAACGGCATGGACGTCCTGCGCAGGGGAATGAAGTCTATCACCCTCCGCCTCTCCTATAATGGCCTTTGCTTCCGCACAGGACTCGTTCATGACTTCCACTCCCTCCATCCAGCAGGTTGCGGTCATCGGCGCCGGCACGATGAGCGCCGATATTGCGGCCATCTTTGCCGCGCGTGGCATAGACGTCCATGTTTTCAGCCGGCCCGGGCGCAACCTTGACAGTGTGCGGGAACGCATTGCCGGTGCCTGCGAACAAATCGTGGGTCGAAAGACTCGACCTGCGGCGGTCCATGTCGCAACGGAACTGGCAACCTTGCCCTGGCAGCAGATCGGCCTGGTGATCGAGTCGGTCAGCGAAGACCTCGCGGTCAAGCGCGAGGTCTTCGCGCAACTGGAAAAACACGCATCGTCCGGAACTCCCCTGACCAGCAATTCGTCCAGCTTTCCCATCAGCCGCATCGGCGCGGGACTGAAGACGCAAAAGCGAATGTTCGGACTGCATTTCTTCATGCCGGCGCACCTCGTACCCCTGGTCGAGATCGTTTGTTCGGACCAGACCGATCCCGCCCTCGCGCAAGGCATGGGCCGGTTCATGGAATCGGTTGATTGCATGACTGTCATGGTGAAGCGGGATATTCCGGGTTTCCTCGCCAACCGCCTGCAGCACGCGCTGATGCGTGAAGCGTGGTCATTGATCGACCGCGGCATTGCGTCGCCCGAGGATGTGGACAAGGCGGTGCGCTTCGGGTTCGGGATGCGCTACCTGGCGGCGGGGCCGGTACTGCAGAAAGAGCATTCCGGCCTGGATGTGAATTTCCTCGCGTCGAGTTCGGTGTTTCCCGACCTTTGCAATGACGATCGTCCGCCACCCGTGCTCGAGGATAAAGTGAAGCGCGGAGAGTTGGGCATGAAGACCGGAAAGGGGTTCTGGACCTGGAGCGCTGAGCGCATCGCCACGGAAAAAGTCCGCTACAGCCGCGTGCTCGCGAAGTCCCTGGTGCTGCTCAAGGAGGACGCAAGTGGCTGAACGCGTTGTGCTGGTCCACGGACTCTGGCTGAACGGCCCGTCGATGGCGCCGCTGGGCTGGCGGCTTGCACGCGAAGGCTACGTCGTCAGCCGTTTTTCCTACTGGTCGGTGCTTCGCGGTCTCGACTACAACGTCGAACGGCTGATCCAGTTCTGCCGCAAGTTCGAATCCGACCGGCTTCACCTCGTGGGCCATAGTCTCGGCGGCGTGTTGATCCTGGCGGCGATCGCAGGCGGCTTGAAGGTACATCGGGCGGTGCTGATGGGCATTCCGTATCGTGGCAGCATTTCCGCCAATGGACTGGCACGGGTTGCGGTCGGAAAGAGAATACTTGGCCGCACGCTATCAGACTGGCTGCGCCGCGATAAGCCGTCGTTCAACGGAGAAGCCGAGATCGGTGTGCTTGCCGGCGACCGGTCCTTCGGCATCGGCAAGCTGATCTCGCAATTGCCGCAACCGAACGACGGCGTTGTGTGCCTGGAGGAAACGAAAGTGCCCGGCGCCACCGATTCCATCGTGTTGCCGGTGTTTCATACCGCGATGCCGTTCTCGCCGATGTCGGCGCGCGCGGTGGCGACCTTTCTGAAGACAGGCAGGTTCCGGTGACCAGGCCGCTGATTGCCGGCTTGCTGTTGCTGTGCCTCGCCGGCTGCGCCGGTGTCGGTTATTACTATCAGGCTGTCAGCGGCCAGATGGAACTTTGGCGCAAGAGCCAGCCGATCGAAACGCTGATCGGCGATTCACATACTGACCCGAAGCTGCGCGAGCGCCTGGAACTGGTGCAGCGGGTGCGCGATTTCGCCAGCACGGAACTGGCCCTGCCGGACAACGGCAGCTATCGCAAGTACGCCGACCTGCAGCGGCCCTATGTCGTGTGGAACGTATTCGCGACCGACGAGTTCTCCATGAAGCCGCTGGACTGGTGCTTTCCGTTTGCAGGTTGCGTGGCCTACCGCGGCTACTTCAGCGAGAAAACAGCAGAGGAGTTCGGTGCGGGATTGCAGTCGAAGGGCCGGGATGTGTTCGTATCCGGAGTCCCTGCCTACTCGACCCTGGGCTGGTTCGACGATCCGGTTCTGAACACCTTTATCCGCTATCCCGATGCCGAGATCGCGCGTCTGGTATTTCACGAACTGGCGCACCAGGTGGTTTACGTTTCCGGCGATACCATGTTCAACGAATCCTTCGCCACGGCCGTGGAACTGGAGGGCATGGAGCGCTGGCTGGCGCGCAACGGGACACCCGCACAGCGTGCCGGCTTCGAAACCCGCCAGGAATACAAGCGCGGCTTCATCGCCCTGGTCTTGAAGTATCGGGACAGGCTCGGGACTCTTTATGCGTCCGACCTGGCAGAGCCGGAAAAGCGCAGCCGGAAGGCCGCGGTCTTTCGGGACCTGAAAGCCGAGTACGAGACCTTGAAACAGTCCTGGGGCGGGTTCGCCGCCTACGACCGGTTCTTTGCGGGCGCGCTCAACAATGCCCACATCGTGCCGGTCGCCACCTATTCGGAGCTGGTGCCGGCTTTCCGCCAACTGCTTGCGGAGAACAAGGGCGACTTCACGCGTTTCTATGCCGACGTGAGGAAGATCGGCGGCCTGGGCAAGGAAAAACGCGCGGTCCGGCTTGGCGTCACGGCCGCTGCAGAACCCGAAAGCTGATTGCGGACAGACTGGGCCGCATTCCCGTCAAGATTCCCATCGAGCGATGCAGTGCTAGAATCGCTTCAAGTCAGCCGGAGGGGTCAAGCCCTCCAATCCGAATCCCGGCCTCCTTGTTAATTCCGGCCCCGTTCACATTTCCCAAAGCAGCCACTATCAAGAGAACCATGAGCGACACCACCGATATCAACACGCTGCGCCGCATCCTGCGCCAGTACAAGACCATTGCAGTCGTCGGTCTGTCCGCCAACTGGTACCGTCCGAGTTTCTTCGCGGCCAAGTACATGCAGGAGCACGGCTACCGCATCATCCCGGTGAACCCGTCGTACAAGGGCCAGGAAATCCTCGGCGAGAAGGTGTATTCGAGCGTGCGCGATATTCCGGAAAAGATCGACGTCGTCGACTGCTTCCGCAAGAGCGAAGACATCGATCCAATCGTCGACGAGGCCATAGCAGTCGGGGCGAAGGTGCTGTGGATGCAGATTGGCGTCATGAACGAGGCTGCCGCCGATAAGGCCCGCAAAGCCGGCCTCGAAGTGGTGCAGGATCGTTGCGTCAAGATCGAGCACGGCCGCCTGTTCGGCGGACTGAACTGGGTCGGCGTCAATACCAAAGTCATTTCCTCCAAGCGGCCGAATTGGCTTCCTTACTGAAGCGGCGAACGGTAATCGGTGAACAGCGATCGGTAAAGGCGAGACCAATTCCCGCGTACTGATTGCCTTTCACGGTTAACCGATCACTGATCACCGTTTACTATTCACCGTTCACCGTTCACTGATTACCATTCACCATTCACCGTTCACTATTCACTATTCACTATTCACTGAACCATCATGGCAGACAGAGAATTCGGATTCGGCACCTTGTGCCTTCATGCAGGTCAGATCCCCGACGCGGCAACGGGCGCGCGCGCGGTGCCAATCTACCAGACCACGTCGTTCGTCTTCGATTCCCCCGAGCATGCGGCGAGCCTGTTCAACCTGCAGACCTTCGGTAACGTCTATTCGCGCATCTCGAATCCGACAGTGGCCGTTTTCGAGGAAAGGATGGCAGCCCTCGAAGGCGGGCGGGCGGCGCTGGCGACCTCTTCGGGCCAGGCGGCGCAGATGTGCGCCCTGCTCACCATCCTGCGCGAAGGCGACGAGATCGTTTCCGCCAGCACGCTGTACGGCGGCACCTATTCGCAGTTCGATGTGACCTTCCGCCAGTTCGGCATCAAGACGGTCTTCGTCCATCCGGACGACCCGGAGAATTTCCGTAAGGTGATCACGCCCCGAACCCGCGTGCTCTACGCTGAAACCATGGGCAATCCGCAAATCAATGTGCTCGACATTGAGGCTGTCGCGAACATTGCGAAAGAAGCGGGCGTGCCGCTGATGATCGACAACACCTTTGCTTCGCCTTACCTGTGCCAGCCGATCAAGTTCGGTGCGGACATCGTGATCCATTCCGCCACCAAGTTCATCGGCGGCCACGGTACCACCATGGGGGGCGTGCTGGTCGAATCCGGTAAGTTTCCCTGGGGCAACGGCAAGTTTCCGATGATGACCGAACCCTCGCGCGGCTATCACGGTGTGATATTCCACGAGACCTTCGGCGACTTCGGCTACACCATGAAGTGCCGCATGGAAACCATGCGGACGCTCGGTCCCGTGCTTTCGCCTTTCAACGCCTGGATGCTGTTGCAGGGTCTCGAGACCCTGCACGTGCGCGTCGAACGCCACGTCGCCAATGCCATGGCGGTCGCGAAATTCCTCGAAGGTCATCCGCGCGTCTCCTGGGTCAATTACCCTGGCCTTCCCGGCAGCAAGTATCACGCCCTGGCGCAGAAATACCTGCCCAAAGGCACGGGTTCCATCATGACCTTCGGCATCAAGGGCGGCATGGAGGCCGGGGTCAAGTTCATCGAGGCCCTGCAGTTCTTCTCGCATCTCGCCAACGTCGGCGACGCCAAGACCCTGGTGATCCATCCCGCGTCCACTACCCACCGCCAGTTGTCAGAAGAAGACCAGATCAAGGCCGGCGTCGGTCCCGACATGATCCGCATCTCGATCGGCATCGAGGACATCGACGATATCCTGTGGGATCTCGACCAGGCGCTCGGCCAGTCCAAAGCCTAGGTCTTGGACCACGGAGGACACGGAGAGCACGGAGGAAAACAAGGACGAGACAAGCTGGTCGTGGGAGGTGCGCAGTGATCTGGCATGAATATCCGTCATTCGATGCTCGCACAACGAATAGGATCGTCGCTGCCAACTTGCCCTTCTCTTCAACGCCCATTCTCTTTCCTGGTTTTCCTCCGTGTTCTCCGTGTTCTCCGTGTCCTAAAAGGGTACTCCACGCTAGGCGAGGGTATCCGTGGTTCAAGAATTAGAATGAAAGGTGTCATCTGGCCGTTGATCGTCACCATGGCCATCCAGGCGCTGGTGTCGATGGCGGTATTTGCGCCGCCGGTCTTCGCGCCGGCCGCGCACGATGAGATCGGGTTTCCGGCAAGCTGGGTTGGCCTGGTTACTGAACTGACTTTCGGTGCCGCCACCTTCGGCGCGCTGTTCTCCGGTGGCATCATCGCGAAAGTCGGTCCGATGCGCATGAGCCAGTATTCGCTGCTGTTGTGCGGCGCCGGCATTGCGCTGATTTCCACGGCAAACCCCTGGATGGTCGCGATGGGCGCGCTGGTCATGGGCTTGGGCTACGGTCCGGTAACCCCGTCCAGTTCTTCGATCCTGGCGGATCGCACGCCCGAGCGCATCCGCAGCCTGATTTTTTCCCTGAAGCAAACCGGCGTGCCGATCGGCGGCGCCATGGCAGGCGTGATCGTGCCAATGCTGATCGTGACGAACGGATGGAGAATGGCGGCCCTTGCCGTGGGATTCGCCTGCGTCGCACTGGCGCTCGTCATTCAGCCCTATCGCGCGGTCGTCGATCTTGCGCGGCATTTCGACCGGCCTATCAAACCCGCGAGCCTGCTCGAACCTCTGCGCCTGGTGCTGGCGCACCCGCGGCTGCGCGAAATGGGCTTCGCATCCAGTACGTACTCCGGCATGCAAAGCTGCCTCAGCACGTTCCTGGTGGTCTATCTCACGCAGCGAATCGGCTTCTCCGTCCAGTTCGCCGGCGCGGCTTTGGCGACGGCGATGGCCGCGGGAATCATCGGCCGCATCGCATGGGGGATCGTCGCCGACAACTTCGCGAAACCGCGCGCAGTGCTGGGCGCCATCGGCATCGGCATGTCGACCGCTGCCCTCCTGACCGCCGCATTTACGGCGTCCTGGCCGGTGGCGGCCATATTCGCCGTGAGCTTCGTATACGGCCTGACCGCTATAGGATGGAATGGCGTCTACCTTTCGGAGGTGGCGCGCATCGCGCCGCAGGGAAAGGCGGCGGCTGCAACGGGTGCGTCGCTGGCGATGACTTACGCGGGCGTCGTCGTCTTGCCGATGATGTTCTGGCTGATCGTGGCGATCAGCGACAGCTATGCGGCGGCGTTTCTGGCAACGGCGTGCCTGACGCTTTGGCGTGGGTCATACTTCTTCAGAAAGGATTAGAGCAGCGCTCACCGCAGAGGACGCGGATACCCTACGTGCGTAGCACGTCGGAGTACCCTTTTAGGACGCAGAGGAAAATCAACGCAGAGAAAGGGCAGGGGCGCTGGCCGAAGGTGCGATCAGCCGATGATCAGTTGCGTATCTCTTCCCTTAACTGTGAGGTAATTGATTTTCCAAATTGTCGTCATAGTGCTCGAACGCGCTTTTGGTGTTGTACGGCGGATCGATAAAAATGCATTTCACCCGATCGGCGTAGAAAGGCAGAGGCGCCTTGAGGGCTTCGAGGTTGTCGCCCTGGATCAGAAGATTTCCGGCGGCTGGATCGCCCGCCTGCTCGACGGGATCGAGAAGCCGGTAATGCACTTTGCGCGCAGTGCGTTTGGCTTCTTGATCGCCGAGCCAAGTCAGTTGGGGCATAGAGTTATCGTGGCTTTCGGATCAGCGGATGTATCGTGAAGCTTCGGCTTTCCTTGCCGGTTCAACGCAATTCGGTCGTAAGAACAGGAGATGGGGGTCGCGATCATGAACGAGCGTCATTCACCTTTGGGATTTTCGCGGGTGTCACCCAGCAGACCACTCGCGTCGTGATCGTCGAGCTCCAGTTTTGGTGTTGCGGTCTTGAGCCGCTTTTCGACTTCCTTGATGTGTTCCGCTGGAGCAATGTTCTCCGGCAGTGTTCCGCCGATTCGCTTGATGGCGTCCCGCACTTTCTTGCCGACCTGTTCATGCGTCTGAATGGCTTGGGTCTGGTTCTGGACTCGTTCACGACCCAATTTGTCGCGAGTCTGCGTCATCCGGAATTGATTGGCGGCCAGTTCGGTGGCGTTCATGCGGTCGAGCAGGTTGTCTTTGTCGGGAATGGCCTTGCGCACCTTGATTGCGTCGCGCCCCAAGCCGCCATAAAGACCCTTGTACCCGGCGTCGTGAAATACGCCGAACATCTTGTTCTGCACGCCGGCATCCTGGGCCGCGCCGGACAATGCTTTGAATTCCTCGGCTGTTTGCTTGCGCAATTCCAGCCGTTCCAGATCGGCCGCCGCCTGGTCGCTTAGTTCCTGACGGCGGGTTTGTACCGCAAAATACTTTTGGGCTTGGGCAATTTCGGGCTTGCGCGGGTCGCCGTTCTGGGCGATGAGGTAGCAGGCGAAGCGGGAAAGTTGATAATCGTCCACGAGTTGAACAGCTCCCTTCCCGCCAGCGATCGGTTTGCCGGCGCCGGCAAAGTGATGCTCCGGACTGTTTCCAGATTCTTTACAAGAGGTTTTGGCGCGCTCGATAGCCTGCTCGAAACGCCGCCACTGACTGTAGCCCAATACTGACTGCAGGTCGCGGGCGCTCCAGTATTCCGCACCGTGGGCATTGGCTTGCTTAAGCTCTTCAAAGGTCTTTCCGCCGAGGGCGGGCAATGATTTTTCGCTCATCTCGATTCCCCTTAATCCGGGATGTCAACAGTACAAAGCAAGTTGTCGGGTATATGCCTCTTTGAGAGACGTCCTATAGTCGTTACGATCCAAATTCAAGTGATTGGCAGGTTCGACCAGGATTGGCAGATGTCCGGCGCCACTGAGGGCTGGGCGTACATAGGTGTTCACCCTGAAATTCAGTCGTTAGCCAGTATGCCGTTCATTTGTAACGGACCGCGAATGCAACACGCATTCCCTTTCAGCCTTTTCCTCTGCGCTACCTCTGCGTCCTAAAAGGGTACTCCGACCTGCTACGCACGTAGGGTATCCGCGTCCTCTGCGGTTAGAGCTGTTTTTTAACGGCATTAGTAAAGAAACGATTCAATTGCCCGAGCGAATTCCTCGGGCTGGTCGTGGTGCATCATGTGGCCCGCATCCGCGAGAGTTTCTTCGTGCAGGGACTGGTAGCAGGCGCGATACGGATCAAGCAACGACTTGTCGCCTTTCATCCACTTCATCATCCATTCCCCGTCTCCCCACAGCCATAGGGTCGGCGCGGTGATGCGCTTCCAGCAGGCCATGGCTTCCTCGACCCGGTAGAGCACCGGGTTCACCATCTTGTGGCTCGGGTCCGCGCGCAAGCGGATGCTGCCGTCGTCGAGTTGCTCGGCCCAATGCGGCGCAAGGAACGTGGCGCGCTCGTCGGTAATGCGCGGGTTGTTGGCCTTCAGCCGCTGCGCGACTGCGCCAAAATTCACGTAGGGCCGCAATGTTGGAGGGGTGCGAATTTCATCGAGCCAGCTAGCGAACCGGTCGGGCGCCTTCTCGGGCTTGGTCGGCGGCAGGCCGAAACCTTCCGCCAGCACCAGTTTGCCGACGCGCTCGGGGCGAATGCCGGCATAGAGGTTGGCGACGTTGCCACCCATGCTGTGGCCGACGATATACGCGGGCGATTCCGGCTGGTAGTGCTGGAGGATCGCGTCGAGGTCCGCGATGTAATCCGGGAACCAGTAGCCTTCCGGCGTCCATTCCGAAAGGCCGAAGCCCCGCCAGTCCGGTGCGACGACATGCCAGTCATGCCGCAGTTCGTCGACAACGAACTGGAACGACGCCGAGACATCCATCCAGCCGTGCAGCAGGAACAGCTTCGGCGCCGATGCGTCGCCCCAGGTTCGCATGTGGTAACGCAGGCCTCGGATGCTTAAGTATTCAGACTTCATTGGCTTCAAGATTTAGTCCTGAACCACGGAGGGCACGGAGAACACGGAGAAAAACGGAGTTTGGCAATGGAATTAATGTGCGGGCTTAGCCGTTTACGAGGCGTTTTATACCGCCTTGACGCATTTGTTCAACGTTGAAGTTTAAGAGATATCCAATTCGCAAGTTCATGAGCTTCAAATAAGTCAGGAGTTGGGCGGAATGAATTGGCAGAAGTTTTTCAGAAGCCTTAACCTCCACCACGATTCGATTGCCATAAAGGATGTCGATTCTGAAGCCTTCGTCGAAATTAATTCCATCGTAGTGGAACGAAACAGGAACCTGTTTTTTGACTTCAATTCCTGTTTTCATCAGTTCATGAAGAAGACAGGCTTCATACACGCCTTCCAAGAGGCCTGGTCCCAGCGCGCGATGGACCTGAATTGCACAACCAATCAACAGAGTGCCAAGCTCGTCATCTTCCATGTTGCATTCCTCCGTGTTCTCCGTGCCCTCCGTGGTTCAAGATTGAGGTTTTCGCTGGATGCCCGAGGGCAGTGAATCGATGCGGGCGTACTCAGGGCCGGAGAAGATCGTCGGGTCGGCGAGGTAGTCGAGCAGCATCGTGCCGGAATCGAATCCCCAGAAGCAGAACCCGTCCACCACGAAAGTGGGCACGCCCCAGACGCCCGCGGCAATCGCTGCGTCGGTGTTGGCTTTCAGCCTTGCCTTTACCTGCGGATCGGCAATACGTGCGTCGGCGTCGGCAATGCCCATTTCGGCGGCGAGCGCGGCGAACTCCTTCGGATCGGAAGGGTCGCGGCCTTCGGCCCAGATGAATTCATAAATGCGCTTCACTGTATCCAGCGGCGCATCGAGAGAAACAGCCAGCCGCAGGACCGACAGGGGATTGAACGGATGCCGGGGCGGCACTTTGAGCTTGACTCCGTTGCGGCTGGCCAGCCACAGGACCTGGCGGAAAGTGAACTCGCGCTTGCCGGGAATTTCCGCGGGCCCGAGGGTGCCGGCGTTGTCGAGCAGGGCGCCGAACAACACCGGTTTTATGCGCAATCGCGTGTCCGCGGGCAGCACGGGAAACCTTGCGCACTGCAAATAGGCATAAGGAGAAATGAAATCGAAATACCAGTCCAGAGTCTTCATTCTCTACTCCTGCCCAGTCATGGGCTCCGGTACCTCACGCCTGCGGATGCTGAGATAGGAAAGCAGTGCGAGTGCGATACCGATGAGTAGCATGCCGATCAACTCCGATCCCCCTGGTTGTTCGCCAAGCTGGATCCACGACGAGAGAATCGCAATGACCGGAATTCCCAGCGCGGAAAGGCTGGTCGTTCCCGCAGGAAGACGGTGCAGGACGTACAGCCACGCCAGCCAGCCGAACCCGGTCGCGAGGATGCCGTTGAACAGGGTGACGCCGATGAACGTGTCCGACCAGACGATGGGCTGGCGTTCGACGAGAACCAGGGCAATCAGGACCGGTACCATGCCCACGATCATCTGCCAGAAGGTGAACGATAGGGCGTCGACCTTCGCGCGGTTGTGCAGGCGCTTGGCGTAGACCACACCTATCGCCCAGCACATGCCCGCCAGGACCGCGAGCGTCTTGCTGAACAGCGAGGTGCTCATGTTCCAGGGTTCGAGCACGAAAGCCAGGCCGACGAGCGCCAGCGCGACGGAAATCCATTGCAGGCCGCTGATGCGTTCGTGCAGCAGCGGCCAGGCGAAAATCAGCACCCAGAAGGGCATGGTAAAGACCAGCACCGAGGTCTTGCCGGCCCCCCCCTCGGAGAGTGCCCAGGTATTGAGCAGCAGGAAGGCCCCGGTCTGGATCAGGCCGATCCACAACAAGGCTTCCCAGTGCTGGGGCCGGATCGAAGTGCGCGTCCAGATGATGGCGACCAGCAACGTGAGGATGCCCAGGCCCGTGCGCAACGCGACGACATCTACGGGGCTGGCGTAGTCGAGGCCGATCTTCGAAGTGATCCAGCTATAACCCCAGAGGATCACCAACAGGATCATCACGATCGTTGCCCGACGGGTTTCGCGTGCCGCGGTCATTGTGCTTTCACGGCCTCGGGCCGCAGTTCCCCGTCCAGTGTGTTGCGCTCGTCGAAGACGAAACAGCGCCCGTCGAAGTGGACTGCCCCGCTATCCTCGAAATACTGAAGTATCCCGCCCTGCAACTGGTAGACGTCACGAAAGCCTTTGCCGATGAGCACGGGCGCCGCTTTTTCGCAGCGGATGCCGCCGGTGCAAAAAGTGACGACAGTCTTGTCCTTGAGCGAAGGGTCCAGTCCGTCAACAGCTTGCGGAAACTCGCCGAAAGCCTTGAGGTCCAGGTGGAGTGCGTTCCTGAAAGTCCCGGCTTCGACCTCGAAGGCGTTGCGGGTGTCGAGCAGTACCACTTCGCGTCCCTCGTCCAGCCAGCGCTTCAGTTCGGCCGGCGCAAGGGCCGGGGCGGGATTCGCCGCGGGATCCAGACCGGGCACACGCAGCGTGATGATTTCCGGTTTGATCTTCACCAGCATGCGCTTGAACGGCTGGGCGGCGGAGCGGCTTTCCTTGAAGCGCAGGCCGACGAAGTGGTCATCGGCGAGCAGCAGGGCCTTGAATTCGCCGATCTCGCGCTCCGGCCCGGCGACAAAGACATTGATGCCCTCGGGGCTCACCAGGATGGTGCCTTTCAGGCCGAGATGCTCGCATTGCAGCCGCAGCGATGCGCGCAATTCCGCAAGTCCGTCCAGTTTCACGAACTTGTAGCCAGCCAGGTTGATGAATTGCATGAAAGGCGGACGGGAGGTTCGTGCGCGTATTTTACCAACCAAAAGCAAGTCTTGACCGCCAAGGACGCCAGGGACGCGAAGGAAAATCAAAAGCGACGCTGAGTATAAAGAACAATTCCCATGAGTCAAAACCCGCCGGCATCTCGCTTTACCATCGAAAGGGTGCCTTTGCCGGGTTTTACTTCGCGTCCCTGGCGTCCTTGGCGGTGAAGTCCTTCACGTTTGAAGCGTAAAATAACTTTCATGCAACCGACGTTTGTCCACCTCCGCCTGCACAGTGAATACTCGATCGTCGACGGCATCGCCCGGATCGACGATGCGGTGGCGAAGGCGGCGGCGGATTCGATGCCGGCATTGGCGCTCACCGACCTGTCGAACCTGTTCGGTATGGTCAAGTTCTATCAGGCGGCACGCGGCAAGGGGCTCAAGCCGATCATCGGCTGCGATGTCTGGATCAGCAACGACGCCGACCGTGACAAGGCCTCCCGGATGTTGCTGCTTTGCGCCTCGCGCGAAGGGTATCTCCGGCTGTGCAACTGGCTGACGCGGGCTTTTCGCACCAACCAGCATCGCGGCCGGGCCGAGATCCGCAAGGAGTGGATGCGCGAGACCGGCACCGAGGGCCTCCTCGCGCTGTCAGGCGCCCATCTGGGCGACGTCGGCCAGGCGTTGCTTGCGGACAACCTGCAGCAATCACAAAAGCTGGCGCAGGAATGGGCCGCCCTGTTCCCGCAACGCTATTACATCGAAATCCAGCGCACCGGCGAGTCTCAGGCCGAGCACCACGTCAGACGCGCCGTCCGGCTGGCTTCGAACCTGAAACTGCCGGTCGTGGCCACTCACCCCGTGCAATTCCTGAAGCGCGAAGACTATGTCGCGCATGAAGCCCGGGTCTGCATCGCCGAGGGCTACGTGCTGTCGGATCAGCGCCGGCCGCGGCTATTCACCGAAGACCAGTACCTGAAGACCCAGGAAGAGATGGCGGCGCTGTTTGCCGATCTGCCGCAGGCGCTCGCGAATTCGGTCGAGATCGCGCGCCGCTGCAGTTTCGTCATCGAACTGGGCAAGTCGCATCTGCCCCTGTTCCCCACGCCCAATGGCGTCGGGCTCGACCAGTATCTGCACGAGCGTTCCGCAGCCGGATTGGAAACCCGCTTGCAGGAACTTTATCCGGATGCGAACTTGCGTGAGGAGAAGCGGGCGACCTATCGCGAGCGCCTGGAGTTCGAGATCAAGACCATCATCCAGATGGGTTTCCCCGGCTACTTCCTGATCGTGGCGGACTTCATCAACTGGGCCAAGAACAACGGCGTGCCGGTAGGCCCGGGGCGCGGCTCCGGTGCCGGTTCCCTGGTCGCGTACTCGCTGGGCATCACCGACCTCGATCCATTGCGCTATAACCTTCTGTTCGAGCGCTTCCTCAATCCCGAGCGCGTGTCCATGCCCGACTTCGACGTGGACTTCTGCCAGGATGGGCGCGACCGCGTGATCGGCTATGTCCGGCAAAAATACGGCGAGGACTCGGTTTCGCAGATTGTGACTTTCGGTACCATGGCTGCCAAGGCGGTGGTGCGCGATGTCGGCCGTGTCATGGAGTGGAATTACAGCCGCACCGATGAACTGGCGAAGCTGATCCCGTTCCAGCCTGGCAAGCTGATCACCCTGCAGATGGCGCGCGAAATGGAGCCGCGCCTGAAGGAGCGCGAGGAGTCGGAGGAAGAAACCCGCGAACTGCTGGCACTCGCGGGGCAGCTCGAGGGCCTGAGCCGCAACGTCGGCATGCACGCCGGCGGCGTGCTGATC
>CAYODB010000004.1:19779-41892 GCA_964402495.1 uncultured Bordetella sp. | reverse complement strand
CCTTTTTGCATCATCGTCCAAGGCCGCCAACATCGCCGTGATACCGCGGGTGCCCGCGCTGGCCTCGAACAACGCAGACCCTAGCTCACCCTCCCCCTTGAGCAGCAGGTCCCCGCCCGCGCGTAAGCGCGCATGGTTGAGCCCAAACATTGATTCAAACTCGATGCGCTCAACGCCGCCAGTCAAAGCCAGTTCATGTTCTCGCAACACCGGCAGGGATGAATCGGGCTGTTCGGTCGCGACATCGAACCGTGACAGCGTAGGGTTTCGGCCCTTGCGCCGGATCAAACCGATGGGCTCGCCGTGGTCGTCGATGAAGAGCCCCGCGATGCGCATTCGACCAGTTGCATGAATAAAGTCATCTGAACTGCGCTGCGGTATGCCAAATCGCAGGTCTGTTATGGCCCGTAGCGCCGCCGACTTGCCGGCTTCGTTCGGCCCGTAGATCAGGTGCAGATTGCTCGCGCCCGCCGCGAAATCAAGCGTCTTGTCCGTGAACGGCCCGAATGCCTGCAACATCAGCCGAGCGAGTTTCATACGCCGCCCACCGCTGCCGCGAGTCGCGCGAGAACAGTCGCTTCGGCGTCCCTGAGCAAACCCCGCAGGTCATCAAAGTTATCCAGCCGCAGTACGTCGCCAGCGAGCAAACCGGCCGTCACTTCGGGCGGTAGCTCGTCCAGCAGGTCGCCAAGCTCGGCTCTTGTGCGACTTGCCAGCTCTACGTCGTCGCCAGCAATTGAGTCGACCAATCGGATCAGCTCGCCTACTGCGTCCTGACGCTGCACAGCCTGGCCTCGATCCATCGGCGTCGTCAATTCCAGCCGCACTTGCTCTATCCAGACCTCTGCATCACCCACGTCCTGCGCGGCTGCCTGCACGGCCGCGGCCAGCGTACCTGGCTGGTTAGCCTCCAGCCGGTGCAACGCCGTTGAGCCGCGCAGCGTGACCCGCACCGCGTGCAGCCTATCGGCGGCACCTACGAGCACCGGTTCCAGCGCCTCGCGGAAAGCATCGCCCAGAGCTTCCAGGCGGTCGAGGCCATGCAACGGGACTACCACCTGACTCCACCGAACAACATCGAGCGCAACGAATTCGGCATCGATCCGCCCCGCCTCCACCGTGACCAGTTCGCAGCCCTTCGCTCCTGTCTCGTTCGCATGCCGACCCTGAAGATTGCCTGGGAAGACGACACGTGGCACCTCCGACACTACCTCTCGCGCGTGGACGTGCCCGAGTGCCCAGTAATCGTAGCCCTTGGCCAAAAGAGTCGCGAGATCCGTCGGCGCGTAGGTGTCATGGCCCACCCGGCCATTGAGGCTGGTGTGAAGCATCCCGATATTGAAAAAATCCGGGACAGGTGCCGGGTAGGAGGGGACCAGATCCTCGTCTACCGCCCGGTCGGGGAAACTACGCCCATGGATTGCCACCGCCAGTTCATCGATTCGGAACACCTGCGCAGTGCGACTGGAGAACACCGTGACATTCGGCGGCAGAATCAACTGTCGAGTGATCACGCCTTGCGCATCGTGGTTGCCCTGCACGATGAATACGCGGATGTTCGCCCGGTCCAGGGGCACCATCTGCTCGCGGAAGAAAAGCCCGGTGTGGAAGTCCTGCCAGTCGCGGTCGTAGATGTCGCCGGCGAGGAGAACAAAGTCGACGCGCTCGGCGACCGCCATGTCGACCAGGCGTTCCAGCGCGGCCCGCGTGGCAGTGCGCAGGCGCGCGACGGGCGCACCCTCGTAGCGATCGAGGCCGCGCAATGGGCTGTCGATGTGGAGGTCGGATGCGTGGATGAATCGCATAGTGCTTGCTAAAAGTCTACGTCGTCGAACACTGAGCGTGCTGAATCTCCCACGCTCGCCTGCGTGCTTCGGCCAGAGAAGTCGCTTGTATCCGGCTCCCGAGGTAGTTCAGCCTGTAGCTCTTCGATGACCTTATCTATTTCCCTCAACGCCACGTCAATCTGCGTGATTGCCTTTTTGTTCTCTTCAAACTCCTCACGGTAATCTTTTAGCGCGCTCTTCAGTTCACTGAAATGGTCTTCAGGATCGTCTTTGCCATTGTGGTTATCTCGCCATTGATCGATTTGCTTATCGAGATTTGGCAATAGCGTGGTCTCTACTCGTTCAAGAATGTCGGCCAACTCCTGTGGAGTGATAAGTCCGCGAATCTCTGTTCGCAGGAAACCAGAATCCGGCACATCCGTTGCCAACTCCCGAATGGTCGAAACAGCACGGAGCCTTTCCGGCTCTGGTAGCAGGCCGAATTCATGGAGACGCACGATGACATCCACGTCTGACCTTGCATAAAGATACGCGCCCACGCTCAAGCTTGGTATGAACTGTGGGGATCGAGCTATGAAGCGCTCCAGGAACTCACGGCTGCAGCGATGTGAAAGAAAGCGATGTACGGCAGACTTGTTGTACCACTTCGTCGTGTCGAAAGATTCGATGCGTGCCATCACGACCTCATATCGATCAAGAGGCACAATTACCTTCACCCCTTCGATTCCAACATCGCCGCACGATACTTCTCCGAACAGCTTGTCTAGTGGCGATCCAGTAAGGTATATGTCCATCAACTCCCGGTCCTCTGCAACCAACGTGGCGAACGCGTCACGAATCGTCGGATGCTTGAAGCGCCATGTGTAGCCACCACTTTGGAATGCCTGGACAAGCAAGCTTCCGTTCAACGCGTTAAGTGCCCCGCGAACTCCAGCTTCCGATCCACCCAAAAGCGTTAGTGCGTGTCGCTCTTCTGTCGATATGTCAACTGGACTTACCAACATTCCCGCGCGCATGAATACGAGGGCTAGCGCGGATCGACTTTCAGCATCAAGGGTTCGAATTATTTCGAGGAGCAGTTCCAGAGGGTGCTCAACAAAATCCGCTAGCCCTCCCGGCGAGACTCTTAGTCGTTTTGTAAATGCCGGGTTTGCTAGACGCCGTGCGATTTCTGGACTAAACCGCTGATGAACTGCAACGTCAGGAAGAAGCGCTTTGATCAGGCTTTTGAATTGTTTCGGCTGGGTGCCCAGTCGGATATGGTTGTAGAGAATCTGCTCGCGCTCTCTTTCGGTCAGATTCTGGACGTTGATCACGACCTGTGACTCTTTTATCACGGGCAAAGCCGATTCTTTGAGATATTCACGCGCTCTGCGGTAAACATAGTCTCGAGAGGTGAACAAGACGCGTGCACCCCGGCGGATCGCAGCATCAACGTGAGGAAACGTGCGATTCCAGGCGGCAGCGCTATCCCAGTCGAATTGTGTCGGACCGAAGGCATCATCGATCCAAAAGAACTGGTTTGGTTCCCGGGGATTCCAGTGCCTCGCAAAATCGTCGGCGTCGCGAGCTTTTACGGTTGAACAACCCCATTCATCCAAGGCGCCCACTGCTAAGGCCGCCGCGATAGTTGATTTTCCGCAGGCAGGTTCACCGAGCAAGAGCACGAAGCGATGTTCTACGAGGGCCGTAGCACTCCTTCTATATGCATCCGTGACAACGAACTTCGCCAAATCGCCTCCCAACGCACTCAGTACCTCTTGTGCTTGGGCATAGGCACGTTCGTCAAGAATCTGGCTAAGGTCGCCGAGGCCATAAATCTGCGGGACCAGCATACGGAGTCGTGGTGAATCTCGGATGATTCTTGAAATGCGTTCAGTGCCAAACGCGGCAAATCGTTTGATGCCCGGAATTGCTTCAAAGGCTCTCCGCAGGTTTTCTTCAGTTGCCCCAGTAAGGCGACAGTTTGTGAACAGGAAATAGTTGTCCGCCAGATTACGAGAGGCTAGTCGCTTCGACTTTGCCATTTCCTCCTTTAGATCGGCAAGCTTCAGTACCTTGTTGACCTTCGCAGTGAACTTGCATTGCGCTGTGAACGTGCCTTGATACGCCTCGCCTCCTTTAGGTGTCCACGCCCCGTGAAACGCCCCATCTCGTCCCCCATCGTGTGAATCGAAGAAACTCTGAACCACCTGGCCCCATACCTCTCCGGTAATGGTAACGCACAGATTCTGAAATCCCTTCCACCCAAGCGAATGGAGTTCGTAAGTTACCTCCGCAGCCTGAATCTTAGGCGGCTTTCGCTTTGGCATGGAGGTGTCGGTTGAATTTGCGCATTGGAGGTCACGCGAAAATGCGGGAAAAGATGAATTCAAACTCCGAGCCGACCATCCCCGTGGTCGGGCAAGTCTGTTGTGGGCTTAAGGGAAGAAGTTGCTCTCTTGTGCGAAATGCATTTCGAAATGCCTGAGCCTTAGAAGGCTTGTCGGGGCCGGTGACTTCCGGTGGGTAGTAGTCTTCAATCGCACCACGCTCCAAGACAAAAACGCCATTCTTGCGTAGTTCAAAAATTAGACCTAGCTTCGCCGCCTTAACATCCATCTGCTCTGCCTTGCGAATACATTCGCGCCGAAGATTTTTCTTCTCCCAAGCGAAAAACGCATCAACGGCCGTTTCTAGCTCAGTGTATTTAGCCTTGTCATCATCAAAAGCTTTCTTGGCGGCGCGTACGTTGGCCCACAGCTGTTGAATTTCCGGCTTTGCTTGCGCCTGCTTGATAGCGTCCACCTTTGCAGCCCCTGCAGTTGCTGCGCCAGCAATCGCCACGTCCACATTTTGAAGCAGGACGGCCCGCAAATCCTTAGCTGCGGCCGTCGCTTCCAATTTGTCGAACCCGTCATCGACTGCGTCCAAGTCGGCGATAACGAAGACCGGCACGTCAAAGCGCGCGAAGAATCTACGATACCTCGCGATGCTTCCTTTGCCGCTGACTCTTACAAAGGCCACCGAATGTGATCGACAATTCCACCTCGCATCAACTGTCTCAGCGATGTGGGGCAGGGCAATGAGGTCACTATCCCCTTCCACAAGAACAATCCGTTTCGCGAAGAACGCCGCATTGTTGTTCTCAAAACAAATTATCTGGAACTCATCGCGTGGGCTAATCCCAGTCAATTCGACAGGAGAAGCCTTGGTAAACGGTTTAGACACTTCCGCTTTCTTTGTCTTTGAGAGGCGAACAAAGGTTGCCGTTGCGTCAGGACCGAGGAATAGCGGTGAATGTGTAGTGACGACAACATGGTGCTTCTTCGAGAAGACGCCTAATGCCTCAAATAGAATCCTCTGTGCGTCGGGGTGTAGAAATAGTTCGGGTTCCTCAAATAGCATTAGATAGCCACGCCCTGACTCATTTTCGGGCGTATCTCCCTTCGCTGACGCGCGCGCAAGCTCAACATAGGCGCGAAGTATTGAAAACACTACTGCGCGACGTAAGCCATCTCCTTTGAGCTCCAACGGCCCTCTCATTCCATCATCCGCGAGAATGCGGGCCGTCGACAAAACGCTTTTCAGCTCTGGTGGTGGAATCTCAATTTCAAGGCTGACGTTTGCAAAGCTTTCACGGACGTACGCTTGAATTGTGCGTTCAATGTTCTTGATTTCGTCTAGCCTGTCGTCTCGCACACTTCCGTCCGCCGCAACTACACGCGTCAATTTCTTGCTTAGTTTCTCAAAGAGGTCTTGCTCGTCCGCCAGCAATGGTTCAATGGTTCTCATGACGATAGCCAAAATCTTCCCAAAAGAGCTGGTCTCGGCGGTCTTCGTATCGTCAGAAAAGTCCTTGACGGCCGGGATGTAGATCCGCTCCGGAAGCATCGGGAATACGCTCTTGTCAAGGCCCGTAGGCAAGGACACGAAGCGCTCTTCCTTCTTCTCCGGAGGTAGACCGCTTGCGACCTGTTGAATGAGGTCCTTTGCCCCACCTTGCGTCGTGGAGGAACTAAGCTGTCCTTCGAGTTCAGGAAACTCGCTGAGCACCGCGTCCTTCAGCTGGATCCCCTTCTTCCCGGCGACTAGCTTTGCGACGTTGTCGGCGGCAAAACGTGACTCTTTGGGAACCGATCCACGATAGCCGAGCTGACCCTTTCCGTCTGTTCCGTATTGCCGGACAAGGGTGAGTCTTTGGTCGACAACCAACTCCGCAATCCGTCCTCGGTGGTCTTCAGCGAGGAGATTGAGATCCTCTTGTGTGATATTTGAGAGACGTATTGAGATCGTAATGTTGCCTGTTGGGTCAAAATAATCCGAGGGCTTTAAAGACGATCCAGATAGAAATAACGATAGGCTTTGAAGAATGCTAGATTTACCGCTGTTGTTCTCCCCCGTGATGCAGACAAAGCCAGAAAGCGGGATGGAGACGTCCTGCAGACCGCGGTAATTTGTCACTTGGAGGTGGGAGAGATTCATGTTTGGATCACTTCATGATCGGGACCAATGCAGCGAGCGTCGGCACACCAAGGCCGGCGAGAGAGCACTTCGGATACTGGCTTAATTTCCATTGATTCGCTAAGGCTAAGTTGGGCTGACGACCATTGCGCACGCACACTTTCGCACTCACCAGGGCGCCGAGAGCCGGTCCACAACATCCCGCCGCGCCAGCACTTTTGAACATAACTCCCAGCGATCCTTGTCGGGATCAATCGACTCCTGATACCGCAATTCAAAGACGTCATGGGCCTTCTGGCGAAGATGGATGTATTCGTCCATCATCTCCTCCAGCTTCTCGACGCTCTCCGTCCAATCGTCTTCGATGGTGTCTGGCAGGCCACCGAGAATGTCGTAGCGATCCTTCATGCGGCGCGACAGGACCTGATAGACCTTTTCATCTTGAGTATCGTGATAGACGAGATTGAGCATGTCCACTGTTCGCCGTGCCTGGCCGAAGCGTTTTATGCGCCCCAATCGCTGTTCGAGTCGCGCCGGGTTCCAAGGTAGATCGACGTTAATGAGGGTGCCCAGAGTTTGTAGGTTCAAGCCTTCACAAGCGGCGTCGGTGGCCACGACCAAACGAATCTCCCGCTTCTTTACGGAATTCTTGATTTCGTCACGCTCGACGGAAGCAAAGTCGTCGTCGCGGAACATTCCGCTCTTCCCGGTGCCCGCATAGACGCCCACCGGCTCTCCAGGCAGCAACTTGGCCAGTTCCGCGCCAAGCGAATACACGGTGTCGTAATACTGGCTGAAGACAATGCAGCCGTGCTCCAGCCACGTTTTTCCTTCGGTGCGATGCTCGGTAAGGAAGTACCGGACCGCGGCAAGCTTGGGATCGCGGGCCTCGGGACGCGAGAGCTCCACTGCGATGGTGCGCAGATACCCTGCCTCATCGGGCGTCAATGCACTGAGCGCCTCTTCGATAAGCTTGGCCTGCTCCTCATCATCGAGAATCTCCCGGCGTAGCATCCTTTCCGCGGTTGATCGGCCGGAGGCAAAGCTCGAACAGATGCGTTGCAGGAGCATCGTCTTCATGAACCCAGCCGCATTGGTGCGCTTCTTAAGCGCTGCGGTGAACGCTTCAGCAGCCTGGTACGCAAGATCAAAGGGCAGGTTCGTCAGTAACCCCAGGCCGCTGAATCCGACCCCCGCGTAGGAGGCTGTGGGCGTACCTGGGTCGGGATGGATGTCCACCCCTACTCTCTCCAGTAACCCCGCATTTTCCAATGTCTGCCGGCGGCGCAGCACGGTATGGCGGACGATGGGGTTGTGCTCCCGCAAGAAGCCGGGCGCGAGGGCTTGCGCAACCGCCTGCTGTTCCAGAAAACCCAGCGAACCAAAGCCGCGATCGGTAAAAAACGTCCGGTCGGGCAAACCCAGTTGTAGGCGAAGCGTGGCAAACAGTGCGTCCTCGCTCGCAGGGGGCAAGGGGTTGCGCAGCCACTCCCAAACGTCCTTCTCATCCGACAGCGTCTCCTCGCCTTTTACGACAGGCAAAGCCTTTTCCCAGTCCGGCCAGCGACCGAACAACTCGCGCCCGAAAACGAAATCCGCACCGGCGTTGAGAATGCGCAGCAGATCCCACAACTCGCGCACCTCGGTCTGGATCGGTGTGGCAGTCCCGAGCAAAAGATTTCTGGTGCGAGGACCTATCCGCAGCATGAAATCGAGCAGGTTGTTCGGCTCTTCCTTCTTCGGCCCCAACCCGCCATGCCGGCGTGCCTTGTGTGCCTCATCGAGTACGACCGTGCCGTACTTGCATTCGAGCAGGTAACGACGCTCCTCCGAGTCATGGACGATCAGGCCGGTCGAGACAATGGCGATCCGAAACGGGCAGCGCTTGATGTCCTCGGGTCCGCGCGTCTTGACGATATGGCCCTTCGGATCGATCCACTCCTTCTTTGTCGACGACCAAACCGCGCTCGGAATGCCAAGCTTGTCCATCATTTCCACCTGCCACTGCACCGTCAGGGTCGACGGGCACAGGATCAGTACGGGGCCGTCATCGAGCAGGGCCGAGATCATCGCGCTTGCCGCGAGCGACAACGTCTTGCCTACCCCGACTTCGTCCGCGAGCAGCAGGCGTGCTTTCCCGTAGGTTTCCCGGTGCTGCAGAAACATGGTTACGAATGAGCGCTGCCACGGCTGGAGCTGTTCCCCGCCGCGGTAGATCGGACTCTCGGCCAGCGCAGCGGCGGGGAGTTCCTCAAGCGTCGCCTCTTCAAAGCGAATCTCGACGCGATCAGCAACGCGTTTAATTTCCTCGATGATCGCGTTTGGCAACGGGTACGCGTCCTTCCAGAGCGCGTCAAACTCCTCCTCCACCCACGTGACGCCCTCTTCAGAGGTGTCCTCCCAGAGGATTTCGTAGTTCTGTGCAAAGGCGCTCTTGGTCTCATTGATAGAGCCAAGGAAGCAGGTCTTCGATCCGTCGGTACCTTCGATGACGCCGGCCTTGCCGTGAATGAATACTCTGTCCTTGGGCACGACGCGAATCTCTACCCGACCGCTGGCCAATAAGTCGTGCAGCCGGCGATAACGCTCCCGGTGAAGCAGTGCTTCGACCTCGGATGGCGCTTCGTTCCAGCGTTCCTTCAGCGCAGTTTCGCGGACATGTTTGGATACCACGACATCCGCCGCATCCAGTTCGCTGTTACAGACAATCTGCACCTTGGGGATCGCGGCGATCTCTTCGCCGACAAGCTCGAAGATCGAACTGCGAAAATAGCCGGCGATGCGCTTGTAGGACTTCGCCTCCTTCAGCCTCACGCTGAGGAAGGCGTGGTCGAGGCGCTGGCGGCGGGAGGAAAACCGCTGAATCTCGCTCATGTTTTCGCCGTCCCCTTCGACTTCTTTCGCTTCATTGGCCCGTTTATGGCTTTCTTGGCCTTGCTGGCACGTGAAGCGGGGGATGTCCCATTTGGCGCGTTTCTGGCGCGTTTGGTATGAGAGGCTGCGGCCTTAGGCGATGGCGCATTTGGCGCATTTCTGGCGCGTTTAGTGGCAACTGCGTAGTACGCCCCACGACCGCTTCCCAGTGCAAGCAGTGCACCCGCTTGCACCAGGACGGCCAGTTCGCGTAGTGCGGTGCGCCGGGAACATCCCAGCATCCTCTGGTAGTCGGCATTGGTGATGCGCCCTGCGATCTTGACGTGAACGATGGCGCGGCGTTGACGCTCATTCAGCGGCATTCCATCCAATACCCCTTGGGTCAGCCAATCGCGCCCCAAGGTAGCGACGAATTCGCCGCCTCGCTGCCGGAAATCCGGCTCGGGAAGCGCGTGAGCCAGACTATCGCGGATCATCATAAGGGTGCCCGTACCGAATTTCTCTATATATCGAGCCAGAAACAGCACCTCGCAGACCCGCGCGTTGCGGGCGATCGAATTGTGCGGTTCGCGCAGCCGCTCGGGGGTAAGCGGCGCCGGTAGTTCCCCGGGATTCGATACTTCAACCCGGTCCGCGAATACCGAGACCTGCACGGTCGCCGTCGAGGAGTAATCGCGGTGGGCGAGTGCATTGACGATTGCCTCCCGAACTACGGAAGGCGGAAACTCGAACGTAACAGGCGCTTGAGCGCTCTTGTCGCGAGTGCCGACGCTGCGATTGACAACCGAGAGGACGAAATTTTCCGCTTGATCCGCCTGCTCAAACAGGTTGCCCTTGAACACGCGGTAAAAAGGCACCGGCCGCTGGATATCGGTGCCATGGAAATGCATGCAACGGATCTCGGCGCATGGAATGAAGCGCTGCGGGTCGCGGCTGAAAAGCAGTACGGCAGCCTGGACTGGGCGCCCATCCCGAATCAAGTTCAGATGGGCGAGTACTTCCGCCATTGCCGTTTCTTCGGGTAAGGCGAATTGCCGCTCGAAACGGGCTCGGCGCACAAAGTTGACCACGGTAGCCGTATCGATATCATCCAGCGTCGCATCACGGCTAGGCCGTTCGTCGAAAGGACGGTTTTGAATGACGCCCTGGTCCTCGAGATAATCCACCAGGCTTGCGTAAAGTTCTTTTGTGAGTTCGGTAGGCGTCGCGAAGCGACGTCGGATCAGTTGGTCACCGGCCTTTCCGACCAGGGTGCGCATTTTGGGGGGACGCGCCGTATCGTTTGCGCCTCTTACGAAAACAAGCCGAGGTTTAGCGCGCAACGTGGCCCGATCGAACTCGCGTTCCGTGGGCGACACACCGTCCTCGTCTTCGTAGCCATAGTCATTGCCGAACAAGCCGACATAGATCGCGCAGCGATCGACTTCGTCCAAATACACCTCATCAGACCGGCGGTCGGCGGCAGGCAGGTCCTCGAACAGGAATGCCGTGAAATAGCGCCGCAGCAACGCGTCGCCTTCCACGAATGCTTTGATCGCGCGGCGTTCCTCAGCCAGCTCCTTCTGCACGCTGCTGATGAAGATCGATGCGTTCGCCACGGGTCGGTCCGTTTCCTCAGCCCAGCCGCTGGTTCTTCACCAGTTCGCGCAAAACTCGCGCGGCGCTGGCCTCGTCGGGGCGCAGGCCGTCAAGGCGCTTCGCTAAGTAGTCCGCCAGCTCCGCCGCCAGCTCGCGCTGGGTCATGTCGCCGTAATAATTCGCGATGTTGAGCGTCAAGTGCGCCAGTACCTCGTTGCCGTCCACGTTGTTCACGAGTTCCATCACGGCGTAAAGTACGGCGCGCAACACGGACTGATGCAGTTCCGAGCCCTCGCTCATTTCAGCGCGGCCAAATTCCACTGCGCTCTTGAGCCGTGCGTCGTTAGCCTTCTGACTCGCCATAAGTGCCTTGAAATCCCGCACCTTGAAGGCCTTGGCGAAGTTCTGGTAATTGTCCAGCGTCTTCGCGCCACGCGATTCCATATCGAGTAGCTTTAGATAGAAGCGCTCGGCTCCGCTGAGTTTGTCCCAGTGCGCCTGGGGAATGCCTTGCGGGACGAGACACTGGTTGGCAGTGTCCACAGCAAAAACGATGAGACCATCCACGAACGTCGTTTCGCCCTTCACGCGCGGGCGGATTGCCTCCGCAGTCATGTCCCGGCCGTCGATCACGGCGTAACGGGTGAGCACGCGCAGCGCCGCTGCGTAGCCGGCCATCTGGATGTCGGCATCCTCGAAGACGTTTTCGTCGCGATAGAGGCCCTTAGCACCTTGGTTGAGGCCGGCCAGCGAACTCACTTGCGCTTGGACTTCCTCTTGGATCTCCCAGGCGAGGTCGTCTCGGGTAGTTTTATAGGCACCATGGCGCTTACGGAGCACGAGGAGCACGGTACCCTTGACATAGCTGCCCTCGCGCATAGCACTGTCAGTCTCAGTGACTACGTACCACGCGGCTGTGACGTGCAACCCGGAAGCCCAGACGATGTTGGCCATGTCCGCCCAGATTGAACCGGACTGGTGCGTAAACATGATGACCTGGATGCCGTTATCCGGCATGCATTCGGTCATGCGCTTATAGGAGGCAACCATGCTGCGGCGGAAGTTTTCATCCTCGCCCTTGATTGCGAGAGCGCGGCGGCTGTCCCAGACCCAATCGGCAAACTCCCGAGGCGGGTTCTTGCGCAACCAGGCGATGAAGAACTCCAGGATTTCCTCGTATTTAACCGCGTCACCGTAGGGCGGGTCGGTGACAAATATATCGGTCTGCTCATCGATTTGATCTGCGGCCGCGCTCTCAACACGGAGGTTGATCGACGACGGCAGCGGGAAGGCCATATAAGTTTGCTCGATCGTGCCCTTTAAGAAACGAATCCCGCGACAGCCGTAGCTAAAGAGTGTGTTGAGCGCTTGGTTGTCGAATGTGCTAGCCGTCTGACCCACCCCACTCAATGCGTTCCAGCGGCTGAGCCGTGAATTGATTCCTACGGCTTGCGTGAACGCCAATTTCTCGGTTGCAGAGGATTGCCGGTTGATGAGAGCACCCGTTAGCAGTTGCCGTGGGTTGAACAAGTGATGCCAGTGTGTCCATCCGCGCTCGCGAATAGGCTGATTCGTATTGTAGCCAGGCTCGATTCGCATATCTGGGAGCCAGCCTTTTGCCTGAAAGTCGGCTAGATTCTGGGCGATGAACGCTTCGACGATGCGCTCGCGCTGCAGGTCCTCGGGCGTGACGGCGCGAAACTCGTGATCAAGGCTCTTACCCTTCGACTTTGGGCGGGCCCAGAGCACCGCATAGAGTCTTTCCTGATAGAGATCCTCCGGCCTCGGCTTGAAGTCCAATTTGTCCCACAGTCTCAATTTGTTTCCCGTCGAACCATCTGCCTGCCGGACGTCACCACGGAGCGTAGATATTTTGACGCGGACTTCCTTCCCTTCGATGACGTGAAATAGATACGGTTCCTGTCCTCGTCCGTCGGATCGAGCAGTCCCTTTCGCAGCTTCTCCGAGTTCGTCGTCAGATTTAGCGTATCGGACTGCAATGTCGTAGCGTTTTCGCTTGGAGTCTGGCAACAGCTCAACGTACGCGCCATGCCCCCCGCTGATGACCCGGGACGATAGAAGTGGAACCAACCAACCCGTGGCCGGACAACGCACTTCTACGCAATAGAGAAAGGCCTTGGCGTACCATCCCTTTCCATCTGTCTCGATTTCAAGCTTATCTATATCGTCTCTGACCGCAGCAAACAATGTCGCTTGGCGTTTAGCCAGCTCTCTTAGACTTTCAGGCGAGCCTCCGACAATATTGAAGGCGCCCCAAGTAAGCATGCAAGCCACCGGGTTAAGGTCCGAGGCAAATACATCGCAGCCCAGGCGTGCAGCTTCAAAGGGAATTTGCCCGGAGCCACAGAACGTGTCAGCCACGCGCGGTCGGTGGCCGTATCGCATGATCCCAAGCTGCTCGACCAACTCTGGGAGCGATTGCGAATGCGTGCCTAAGTGTGCGTTGACCGCGTCCCAGATATGGTCGTGAACGAAGTCTAGGACTTCCTCAGGTCGGTTCGCTTGATCCACCCATTCACGGTACGGTGCGCGGGGGAGCATTTGCACTTCTAAGCGGCGGCGCTCCAGTTCAGTGATGTCGGTGCGCCAAGCGATCTTTACCTGCTCGTATTCAGGCTTTGACAAGTCCACCGGTGCGGAAGCTGGCAAGATGCTGTCAGGCTCCACCATGAAGTAGTCGACGATGCGGGCGATGGAAAGCGTGGCCAGAATCTCTCTGGGCTTGGGGCGGCGCTTCCATCGGACAGCGAAAGACTCGTCGTCCATAGCCATCAGCTTCTCGAATATCTCAAGGTCGCGTGCCAGATCCTGTGTGGCCGGCAATAGGCAACCGAGGATGCAGGCCTTGTTGAGGATCAGCGGCTTTCGGCCCTTCCAGTAGCTGCCAAGCGCCGTGAGTGTCTTGCTTTGGCGTGCCTCTTGCTCCTTGTACGATTCTGCCGAGAGCTTCTGCACCGGCAGCAGCCGCTCGATGAGCGCCGGCGCATCCTTCAGCGCGAACCCGCGACGAGCAGGAGGTCGCGGGCTACGCCGAGCTGATGGATCTGGTGTTCGCGTCGTGGCAGGACATTCCGTTCAGCGAAAACCACATCCGGCAGTTGCACCAGATCCTGTTGCGTCACAGCGAGAAAGATTCCTGGCACCGCGGCAACTACAAGACCACCCCGAACAGTGTCGCCGCCTTCGACGAAAAAGGCGTCCAGGTCGGCGTCGTATTCCAGACGGCGTCGCCCTTCGACACGCCGCGCCTGATGACGGAGCTGGTGGCCTGGGTAGCTGATGCGCGCCAAGCGGATCGCCTGCATCCGCTGCTGGTCATCGCGCTGTGCATCGTGGTGTTCCTGGAAATCCATCCGTTCCAGGACGGCAACGGCCGGCTCAGTCGTGTGCTGACCACGCTGCTGCTGATGCAGGCAGGTTATGCGTACGTGCCTTGCAGCTCGTTGGAAAGCGTGATCGAGCAGAGCAAGGAAGCCTACTACCTGGCCCTGCGGCAGACGCAGGGAACGATCCGCACGGATTCTCCCGACTGGCAGCCCTGGCTGGTGTTCTTCCTGCGCTCGCTGGCCGAGCAGGTGCGGCGGCTGGAAAAGAAAGTCGAGCGCGAGAAGCTCGTACTGGCACCGATGCCGGATCTCTCCCTGCAAATTGTCGAGTTCGCGCGGGAGCATGGCCGCGTGACCATCGGCGAAGCCACCAGGCTGACCGGCGCAAGCCGCAACACGCTCAAGCAGCACTTCCGCTCGCTGGTGGAACGCGGCACCCTGAACCAGCACGGCAGCGGCCGCGGGGTTTGGTACGACCTGCGCTGAGCGGATTTCAGACGCGGTTCGTTATCCCCAGCTCAACCCACTGCATAGCGCCGCACGGTCTCGGCGGCCCGTCGGGCAACGGGGGAAATCAGCATCAAGTGGCGAAGCTCGCGGCGAGCGGCTTGGGCACCAACTGGCCAAGGAACTGTCCATTCTTCCGTCCAGGATTCACATAAAATCATTGTTGATCAGATGACTACAGGTGCTTAGACTTGCCGGAAAACTGTCCACGAAGACATCCCTGAAATGACCGACTCGAGCGTGTTCCAGCCGTTGTTCCCCGAGGAGCGAATGCTCGGGCCGCTGCACGACCTTTCGGCGCAGGTGATCGACGGTTGCCTGCGCCTCGGCGGCCAGAGTGCGATGCCGGTCGCGGCGGCGCTACGCGGGAAACTGCGGGCGATGAACTCGTACTACACGAACCGGATCGAGGGCCAGCACACTCGGCCAGCCGATATCGAACGGGCGCTGCGAAAGGAGTTCGATGCGGTCGCGAGCATTGCGCGCAAGCAACGGCTGGCGATTGCGCACATGGAAGTGGAATCGGAACTTGAGGACGAAACCGGGCAGTCGCCAGCGCCAGCGCTGTTTTCGGATGCGCTGGTGCGCGACATCCAGGCCCGGCTCTACGGCAAGCTGCCGCCGGCTGACCGGGCCACGGAACAGGGTCAGGTCGTCACGCCTGGCGCCTACCGCAAGAAAGACGTATCCGCCGGATTGCATGTCGCGCCGCCCTGGCAGGACGTGGAAGGCTTGATGCAGGCCTGGGCCGGGCGCTACGGACAACTGCGCGGCAAGGAAAACCTGCTGATCGGCGCCGCCTGCGCCCATCACCGCCTGGCGTGGGTGCACCCCTTTGTCGACGGTACCGGCCGCACGGCGCGGTTGCACACAAACCTGGTACTGCATGCAGCCGGGTTGACCCAGGGCTTGTGGTCGCCGATGCGCGGGTTCGCGCGCACGCAGGAACGCTACTACGCGCTGCTGAACAACGCCGACCTGCCGCGCCGGAACGATCTCGACGGCCGCGGCCCGCTGTCGCAGGAGGAACTGGTGGCGTTCGCGCGCTATTTCCTCGAGGTCTGCCTGGACCAGGCGCAGTTCATGCGCGAGCGGCTGGACCTGCAATCGCTCAAGGCGCGGCTGAAGGCACTGCTGCTGGGCCTGCAAGCCCAGCCGTGGGCCATCGGCAGCGAGAAATCCGTCGTCAAGCTGGAAGCGCTCGAACCGCTTCACTACGTGGCGATGACGGGCGCGCTGGAACGCTCACGCTTCATTGCCATGACCGGACTCGAAGGGCGGACTGCGCGCCGGGTGCTGGCGAGCCTGCTCGATTTCGGCATCCTTGAGGCCCGGAGCCCGCGCGCGCCGGTGGAGATTGCAATCCCGCTGGCGTCGCTGCGCCTGCTGTTCCCGAACCTGTGGCCGGAAGTGGACACAGACTGAATTTTCGCGCGGCTTTGCCGGCCGGGTTTTCAGGCAACCTCGCCGTCGAACACGACTACACGAGCTTCGGCAAGTTCACCTCGCAATCGACGATCGTATCCGGCGTTTCACCAATCCTGGGGCTGGGCGCGATGTTCAATGTCTCATCGAACCTTGCGATCCGCGCGGACTGGGAACGGCACTTCGCTGTCGGCGACGACAGCACCACCGGTGAAAGCGACATCGACCTGATCACCATCGGCGCGCAGTTTTCGTTCTGAGGACGATGCGCAAAGCTAATGAAAAAGGCCACCTTCCGGTGGCCTTTTTTTCACAGGCGTCGATGACGACGGACTTTCAACTGTCCGCCATTTGCGACTGCATGTAGTTTTGAACGCCAATTTTCTGGATCAGGTCGATCTGCGTTTCGATCCAGTCGATGTGCTCTTCCTCGCTCTCCAGGATTTCCTCGAACAGCTCGCGTGTAATGTAGTCGCCACAGGATTCGCAATAGGCGATCGCTTCGCGCAGCAGAGGATGCGCCGACATCTCGGCCTTGAGGTCGCACTTCAGGCACTCCTGCACGTTCTCCCCGATCAGCAGCTTGCCGAGGTCCTGGAGGTTCGGCAGGCCTTCGAGGAACAGGATGCGCTCGATCAGCTTGTCGGCGTGCTTCATTTCGTCGACCGACTCCTTGAACTCGTGCTCGCCCAGCTTCTTCAGGCCCCAGTTCTTGAACATGCGGGCGTGAAGGAAATACTGGTTGATCGCGGTCAATTCGTTGGTGAGAACCTGGTTCAGGTAAGCGATGACCTTTTTGTCGCCCTTCATTCGCGCTCCTTCGATAGCGTAATCCCGAGGACGCGAT
Source organism: uncultured Bordetella sp. (assembly GCA_964402495.1). GTDB lineage: Bacteria > Pseudomonadota > Gammaproteobacteria > Burkholderiales > JACQAP01 > JACQAP01. The sequence continues at coordinate 25,084 of CAYODB010000004.1, read as the reverse complement.
TATAGGTCGCGTGACGTTGCGACAGCAGGAAAAAACCGGGAGGGAAACGGGAAAAGCTACGCGGCGCTTAGCTCGTGGAATCCGCGCTCGCGGAGTTCCGGCGTCGAGAGAGCTTCGTGGATGACCTGCTGCGCGCAGTCCGCGCATTTTCCGCAACAACTCGCAACGCCAAGATCAGCCCGCAGTTCACGCAGCGACCGCACGCCGTCGCTGACCGCGTTGCGGATCTGGTTCTCGGTGATGCCGTTGCAGATGCAGACGTACATGGTGGCGGTCAGGTCGAGACAAGGTTGGGGTAGGGATGCATCCTAAATCACAATGAGAATGAGTGTCAATACCGATCTTTCAGGTGATTCGGTCCATCGGAACGAGCTGCTACCGGGCAGCCTGCGCAAGCGTCCGGCCCACCCAAAAAACGCCGTACCGACTGCACTAGGCAACTGGCCGAGCGCCTGCAAGCGATGACCGGAATGCCTTGTGCCTGCGCCTGCCCTCTATAGCATTTCATTGCGTTGTGATTCAGGAAATCCGTAAAAAGTATCAATAAATCAGTACCACGCGGCAGGGACTGGACTGAGCGCTGGTGGGCCGAGGACCGCCCGGTCACGTGCCTGTGAATGCGGATCCCCAGCCCAGCCAGGGCATCCGGAATATTGCCGAGTCGATCGGCCCCCACCACCATTGCATTCATTAGCCGCCCCTGTTTGGTTCTGCCCGTCCGGGTTTATGCGTTTACGCCAGACTCAGGCTCTCGGGATCAAATGCTAATCATTCTCATCTGTAGAGTCAACAAATCCAACGCCCAGGACCCTTCCGGGCATCGCTACCTCGCCTTAGCTCATTGAACTTAAATACTTTAAGAAAATGCCTCCATCATCCACTTCCACAATGAGATGAGTATGATTATCATTCTTCCATCTGGCCGTGTCCTGTCATCGATCCGAACAAGGAGATCCTGCTTTGCGCTTTCTGAACCCGATTCTGTTAGCCGGCTGCCTTGCGATCACTCCATTCGCCGCTGCTTTCGCCGCGGCCGAGGAAGTCGTCGTGTATTCCGCCCGCATCGAGCAATTGATCCGGCCGCTGTTCGACGCCTACACGCGCGAAAGCGGCGTGACCGTGAAGTTCGTCACGGACCGCGAAGGCCCCCTGCTGGAGAAGCTGAAAGCCGAAGGCGCCAACACCCCGGCGGACCTGCTCCTTACCGTTGACGCCGGAAACCTGTGGCAGGCCACTGAGCTCGAACTGCTGCAGCCGGTCAGATCAAAAACCCTGGAATCGAATGTGCCCGCGCACCTGCGCGATCCGCAAGGACGCTGGTTTGGCCTCACGGTCAGGGCACGCACGATCGTATACAACAAGGACAAGGTGAAAGCCTCCGACCTCTCGACTTACGAAGCGCTCGGCGACAGCAAGTGGAAGAACCGCTTGTGCCTGCGCACTTCGAAGTCCGTCTATAACCAGTCGTTGACGGCGATGATGATTGCCGAGCACGGGGAAACCCGGACAGAACAGATCATCGGTGCCTGGGTCGCGAATCTGGCGGTTCCCGTCTTCCCCAACGACACCAAAGTTCTGGAAGCGATTGCCGCAGGTCAGTGCGACGTAGGCGTCACCAATTCCTACTACTTCGGCCGGCTGCTGGTGAAACACCCGGAGCTACCCCTCGCCCTGTTCTGGCCCAACCAGGCCGGATCCGGTGTGCACGTAAATATCTCCGGCGCCGGCCTGACCCGGTACGCTAAAAATCCTCAGGGCGCCGCTAAACTGCTCGAATGGCTATCCGGAATCGAAGCGCAAAGAATCTATGCGGACGCCAACATGGAGTATCCGGTCAACGCGGCGGTAAAACCCGATCCCGTCGTGGCGAGCTGGGGCAGCTTCAAGCAGAATCCCCTCAATGTCGCCAAGGCCGGCGAACTGCAGGCCGCGGCCGTGCGCCTGATGGATCGGGCAGGTTATCGCTGACTCTCCGGCGTGCCTGCTTTCCAGACCAAGGGCGCGATGAACCCGTCGCGCACTTTTTCGTTTCTTGTCGCCGCTTTGGTGCTTGCGCCAATCGCCGTCATTTTTTCCTCGTTCCTGACCCCGGCCGACGATGTCTGGCGCCACTTCGCCTCCACCATCCTCGGCGAACTGGTTGGCAACACGTTCATCCTCGCGATTGCAGTGGCCGCCGGCACCACAGTAGCGGGCACCGGCCTGGCCTGGCTAACCGCCGTCTGCGAATTTCCGGGACGGCGCTTCTTCTCCTGGGCGTTGCTGCTGCCGCTGGCATTGCCGGCATATGTCATCGGTTTTGTCGCGATAGGCGTGCTTGATTTCACCGGCCCGCTGCAAACCGCGCTCCGCAACCTGACTGGTTCCGCATTGCCCTGGTTCCCTCCGATCCGTTCTCGCGGCGGCGTAATCCTGGTCATGACGCTGGCCCTGTATCCCTACGTATACCTGCTTGCGAGGAATGCGTTTCAAACCCAGGGACGGCGCCTGCTGGAGGCCGGACGCGCACTCGGCTTGACCGCACCGCAGGCTTTCTGGCGGGTGGCATTGCCCATGGCCCGGCCCTGGATTGCCGCCGGCGCCATGCTGGTGGTGATGGAAACGATTGCGGACTTCGGCACCGTGGCTGTCTTCAACTACGACACCCTGACCAGCGGCGTTTACAAAGCCTGGTTCGGCTTGTTCTCCATCACCGCCGCCGCCCAGGTCGCGTCGGTGCTTATCCTCATCGCATTCGTGGTCCTGATGGCGGAACAGGTGACGCGCCGGCGGATGCGCTTCACGTCCACCGTGCCGCAGGCAAGCGCGTCGAGGATAGTTCTGGCTGGAGCAAACCGATGGATGGCCACCGCCGCCTGCCTGATTGTCTTCGCTGTCGCATTCGCGGTTCCGGCCTTACAGATCCTCGTCTGGTCGGCGAAGTCGGGTTTCCGGGATTTCGACATGCGCCTTGTCGAATACCTCTGGCACTCGGTGGCCCTTGGCATCCTGGCAACCATCGTCATCACCACCACGGCATTGCTCCTGGGCTACTCCGGCCGCAGGAATCCGGATCCCCTCACCCGGTTTGCGCTCAAGCTTTCCACCGTCGGATATGCGGTACCCGGCGCGGTCCTCGCTGTCGGCATTTTTGTCGTATTCGCCTGGACCGACAGCCTCGTCCCCGACGCAATGCGGTCAACGCTGGGAATGCCCACCGGCATGCTGCTGCAGGGCTCGGTGGTGGCAATGCTGATTGCCTACCTCATCCGATTTCTGGCGGTGGGCTACGGGCCGGTGGAAAGCGCATTGCACCGGATCACCCGGAACATCGATGAAGCGGCAATCGCACTGGGCCAGGCGCGCCTGCGCCTGCTGGCGCGGATCCACCTGCCCATGCTGCGTGCCGGCCTGGCAACCGCCGCGATCCTCGTATTCGTGGACGTGATGAAGGAGATGCCGATCACGCTGATGACCCGCCCTTTCGGCTGGGATACGCTCGCGGTGCGGATTTTTGAACTGACTTCCGAAGGCGACTGGGAGCGTGCCGCGATTCCGGCCCTGATCCTGGCGCTGGCCGGAGTTGTGCCCGTGCTCCACCTGACGCGCGCTTCCGACTGGAGCAGGTACCCGTGAGCCCGGTGCTCGAACTCGTTTCCATTACACAGGCCTATGGCGGCCAGGTCGTCGTCGATGGCCTGTCGTTGTCCCTTGTAAAAGGATCCATCGGCTGCCTGCTCGGCCCGAGCGGTTGCGGCAAGACCACGGTCCTGCGCTGCATAGCCGGTTTTGAACCCCTGACGTCCGGCGAAATCCGGATCGGCGCAAAGCTCGTAAGTGCCGGCGGCATGAGCATTCCCACGGAGCAACGCAAGGTCGGCATCGTGTTCCAGGACTATGCGCTGTTCCCGCACCTGAACGTCGAAGCCAACGTGGCATTCGGCCTGCATCGATGGCCATCTTCCGAGCGCAAAGAGCGCGTCTCCCGCATGCTGGAAGTCGTCGGGCTGCGGGCGCTGGCACAGCGCTATCCGCACGAAATCTCCGGCGGACAACAACAGCGGGTTGCGCTGGTGCGCGCACTGGCGCCGCGGCCGGATCTGTTGCTGCTCGATGAGCCCTTCTCCAACCTCGATGTCGATCTGCGGGAGCGGCTCAGCCTGGAGATTCGCGACATTCTGAAGCAGCAGGACACCACCGTCCTGATGGTCACGCACGACCAGCATGAAGCCTTCGCCATGGCCGACGAGATCGGCGTCATGTCCGCGGGCCGCATCCAGCAATGGGGCGACGCACCAGGCCTGTATCACCGGCCCGCCAATCGGTTTGTGGCGGACTTCATCGGCCAGGGCACCTTCCTTCCCGCAACGGTCAATTCCGCAGGCGACATCGAGACCGAGCTGGGCGTTTGTCCCGGCACTGTCGCCGGTCACACGAGCGGTGTGACGCCGGGAAGCCGGGTCGATGCCCTGCTGCGGCCGGAAGACATCGCCCATGACGACGCCAGTCCGATCAGGGCAGAAATACTGAACAAGGCATTCCGCGGCGCGGAGATTCTCTACACCCTGCGCCTTGCCAGCGGGGCTCGGGTACTGACCCTCACTTCCAGCGAGCAAGATCGCGCCGTTGGCGATCGGATAGGCATCCGCCTGCGCAATGGCAAGGTTGTCGCGTTCCCGATCGGGTAGGGGACCGGGTCACCCCGGTCACCCGCTGCGTCGCCTCTATCCGTTTCCTGTTCGTCAGGCCAGCGCTTTGCCTACAGCTTCCTCCCGATTCGCAGTCGCCCGCGACACCCTTGCCGTTCGGCTAACACTTCCCCCTGCCGGGTGTGTAGAGGACTTCCACCTCCAGGTACATGCGCCCTGCCGGGCGCACAAATGAAACGGGCGGCCAAAGCCGCCCGTTGTCCTCAGGTCAGGCAAGCATATCGGCCCAGATGTTGCGGCCCCACGCCTCCGCATACTGACCTTCGAGCTCGCTTGCCGCTGCCGAAACTCCGCTGGCGCCCTGCACGATCTCCATGGTCTTTTTCTCCGCGTTGTAAGCGTGCACCGAAGCGACATGAATGACGTCCTTGTCGCTCACGAAGCTGTAGCAGGTGTTCGTCACCAGCGGCTGCGTATTCGCCTGCTCGCCATGCAGCAAGGCCACTATCGCGGCCGCGCAAACCTTGGCGTGCTGGTTTGCCATGTGCCCGGACTTGGGCATCTGCGGGGCGGCCATGATCGAGTCTCCCAGAACGTGGACATTTTTCACCACCAGGGACTCGTAGGTAAGGAAATCGACGCCACACCAGCGATTGTTGGCATTGATGAGCCCGGCC
>CAYODB010000004.1:0-19769 GCA_964402495.1 uncultured Bordetella sp. | reverse complement strand
GGCCTGCAGCGCGATCTTGCCGGCACGTTGCGGTGGCACGACATTGAGCACATCCGCCTTGACGTCCTCGAAGGAGAGTTTCGCCGTCAGGGTTCCAGCGTCCACTTCGGTGAGTTCACTGTTCGGCCTATACTCGACGATGCCGGTATATCGATCGGCCCACGCCTTGGTGAACAGTCCCTTCTTCGATACGACGTCTTCGTTGGCATCGAGGATCAGCACCTTCGATCTGGGCTTTTGGTTCTTGAAATACCAGGCCACCTGGCAGGCCCGCTCATAAGGTCCCGGCGGACAGCGATAAGGCGCCTTGGGAATGGTAATGGCATAGACGCCGCCATCGGGCATCGCCTCAAGCTGCTTGCGCAGCGCCACCGTCTGGGCGCCCGCTTTCCAGGCATGCAGGATGCGGTCCGATCCAGCGGCCAGGCCCGGCACTTCTTCGGGAAGGAGATCCACTCCCGGTGCCACGACCAAACGATCGTATTTCAGTGTGGCGCCGCCGGCGAGCTTCACTTCCTGCTTTGCCGCATCGATAGCCACGGCCTCGTCACGAATCAGCCTGATTCCGTGCTTCGCCTGCAGCTTGCCGTAGTCCCGGGTCAGCTCCTTCAGTTGAATAACGCCAGCAAGGACGCGATTGGATAACGGGCAGGAGATGAATTCCTCATCACGTTCGACCAGCGTGACCTGGATGTCGGGACCCCACAAGCGGATGTACTTGGCGGCGGTCGCCCCGGCGAATCCGCCGCCGATCACCACCACCCTCCCGGCAGTCTTGGTGGTCGTCGCAGTTGCGCAGCCAATGCCGCCCGCCATCGTGGCCGATGCGGACAACCACTTCATGAATTCCCTGCGAGATAAAGTCATGTTCGCCGCCTCCGTTCAATCCAGCTTTTGCGCGGCGAAGAATTCCGCGATGCGTTCGATCTGTTCGTCGGTATAGCCCTTGGCGTGCTGGTGCATGACCGTTGCCTGACGCGTTCCCGCCTTGAATTCGCGCATGGCGTTTACGATGTACGCTTTCTGCAAGCCGGCCAGGCTAGGCATGCCGCCTTCGCTATGCCCGTCGGTTCCGTGGCAACCGGTACAGGTCGCCGCCCAGCTGCGGCCATTGACGTTTTCGGCTGTCGATGCGGGTACCGCTGTCCCGGCAAGCAACGCCAGCAAGATGCCTGAAATGATCCCGCCTCTCATTGTTCCTCCCAGTATTAATGTTGTCTATGCGGCAACACTACGCGCAGCGATCCCGGCCCGCAAGCTTGCCGCGGCATGCATTTATTGACCAGGAGGCGTGACCTCAAGCCTTGCGCATCACAACTGACTGATCCGCCATTGTCAAAAACCGCGGGCGAAAAAAAACCGGACCCAAGGGTCCGGTTTTCACAGATCAAGCCGTGCTCAGACTACGGTTTCTTCCTTCACCTCGTTCTTGGCCGCCTGGTCGAACGTCAGCTTGGTCTTGCCTTCGGCATCGACGTCCACGGTCACTTTGCCGCCACCGACCAGGCGGCCGAACAGCAGCTCGTCCGCCAGGGCGGTGCGTATGGTGTCCTGGATGAGGCGCGACATCGGCCGCGCACCCATCAGTGGATCGAAGCCGTTTTTGGCCAGATACGTTTTCAGGGTTTCGGTGAAAGCGACCTCCACTTTCTTCTCGTGCAGTTGTTCCTCCAGTTGCATCAGAAACTTGTCCACCACGCGCAGGATGACCTCGTAAGAAAGCGCCGCAAACGATATCGAGGCATCCAGGCGGTTGCGGAATTCCGGCGTGAAGGTCCGCTTGATCTCGGCCATTTCATCGCCGGTCGCCCGCTGTTGGGTGAAGCCCATGGTTGTTTTCGACAGTTCCGCCGCGCCCGCATTGGTGGTCATGATGATCACCGTATTGCGGAAATCCGCCTTGCGGCCGTTGTTGTCGGTCAGCGTGCCGTGGTCCATGACTTGCAGCAGGATATTGAAGATGTCCGGATGCGCCTTCTCGATTTCATCGAGCAGCAGTACCGAATACGGATGCTTGGTGATCGCCTCGGTCAGCAGGCCGCCCTGGTCGAAACCGACATAGCCGGGAGGCGCGCCGATCAGGCGCGACACTGCGTGGCGCTCCATGTACTCGGACATGTCGAAACGGATCAGTTCCACGCCCATGGTGTAAGCCAACTGGCGCGCCACCTCGGTCTTGCCGACTCCGGTGGGTCCGCTGAACAGGAAGCAGCCGGTGGGCTTTTGCGGATTGCCCAGGCCGCTGCGCGACATCTTGATCGAAGCCGCGAGCGCATTGATCGCCTTGTCCTGCCCGAACACGACCGCCTTCAGGTCGCGATCCAGCGTCTGCAGCTTGGTGCGGTCGGTGGAAGACACGCTTTGCGCCGGGACGCGCGCGATCTTGGCGATGATTTCCTCGATCTCGTGCTTGCTGATCACCCGCTTCTGCTTGGATTTAGGCAGGATGCGCTGGGCAGCGCCCGCCTCGTCAATCACGTCGATCGCCTTGTCAGGCAGGTGGCGGTCGTTGATGAAGCGCGCGGACAACTCCGCGGCGGAAATCAGCGCCGAAGCTGTGTACTTCACGCCGTGGTGGGCTTCGAAACGCGTCTTCAGGCCGCGAAGAATTTCGATCGTTTCGGCAACGGAAGGCTCGGTCACGTCGATCTTCTGGAAGCGGCGCGACAGGGCATGGTCCTTCTCGAAAATCCCGCGGTACTCGGTATAGGTGGTTGCGCCGATGCACTTCAGGCTGCCTGACGAGAGCGACGGCTTGAGCAGGTTGGAAGCATCCAGCGTCCCGCCGGATGCCGCTCCCGCGCCGATCAGCGTGTGGATTTCGTCGATGAACAGGATGGCGTTCGGGTTGTCCGTGAGCTGCTTGAGCACCGCCTTCAGGCGCTGCTCGAAATCTCCCCGGTACTTGGTGCCCGCCAGTAAGGCGCCCATGTCCAGGGCGTAGACCTGGCAGCGCGACAGGATCTCCGGCACGTTGCCTTCGATCACGCGGCGCGCCAGGCCTTCTGCGATGGCGGTCTTGCCGACACCGGCTTCGCCAACCAGCAGGGGATTGTTCTTGCGGCGGCGGCACAGGGTCTGGATGACGCGTTCCAGCTCGCGCTCGCGCCCGATCAGGGGGTCGATCTTGCCGGAGATCGCCAGCGCATTGAGGTTCAGCGTATAGCTTTCCAGGGCTCCGCCAGTGGCCTGCTCCTGGTCGGAATCGGCGTCCGCTTCCTGATGCTGCTTGGCGGGCGCAGCCTGGGGCACCTTGGTGATGCCATGGGAAATGAAATTCACCACATCGAGGCGTGTCACGCCCTTCTGGTGCAGGAAGTAGACGGCGTGGGAATCCTTCTCGCCGAATATGGCCACCAGCACATTGGCACCCGTTACTTCCTTCTTGCCGGATGACTGGACGTGCAGGATGGCGCGCTGGATCACGCGCTGGAAACCCAGCGTGGGCTGCGTGTCGACTTCCTCGCCGCTCACCACCGGGGTGTGCTCGTTGATGAAGTCGTTCAGGAGCTTACGGAGCTCTTCAACGTTTGCGGCGCAAGCGCGCAGGACCTCGGCCGCCGAGGGATTATCCAGCATGGCGAGCAGCAAATGCTCCACGGTGATGAACTCGTGGCGCTTCTGCCGGGCTTCCATGAACGCCATATGCAGACTGACTTCTAACTCCTGCGCAATCATGTTTCCTCCATCACGCATTGAAGCGGATGCTGATACTGCTTTGCAAACGCGGTGACCTGGTCAACCTTGGTCGCGGCGACGTCGCGTGGATACACGCCGCAGACCCCCATGCCCTCCTTGTGAACTTTGAGCATGATCTGCGTCGCCTGTTCTCGTGTCATTGAAAAAAAGGTCTGGAGGACGGAAACGACGAAGTCCATGGGTGTGTAATCGTCGTTCAGCAGCAAGACCTTGAACAAAGGCGGAGGTTTTACCTTGCTTTTTTCGGCCTCCAAAAGCGTGCCGTCGCGAGTTCCTGATGCCATGCCTGCGTGTCTCGCTTCCACTAGCCCTTGCTCAAGGTCTAATTTTGCGGATAACGGCGAAAATTACAAGTACCAGACGAACCTTTTCGCAGACCGCCGCCAATGCCTTAAAACCGCGTTGCAACAAATGCTTGCGACCATCTGAGCGTGCTTGACTTCCGAAAATAAATAACCTAAAAAGCGAACTGGTGTTTGGTTTCAAGCTCACTGCAGTACCGGTTTTGCCGATAACGCGGCCTTGAATCTCGAACAATCGGCGGGTATCCGGCCCGCGTTTTTCCAAGGGGAAGGGGAAGCGGTGTATGGCAACTGGTACCGTAAAGTGGTTTAACGACGCCAAGGGCTACGGTTTCGTCACGCCCGATGATGGCAGTGAAGATCTGTTTGCCCATTTCTCGGCAATCCAGATGAACGGCTTCAAGACGCTCAAAGAAGGCCAGAAAGTGAGTTTCGAAGTCACTCAAGGTCCAAAGGGGAAGCAGGCCGCCAACATCCAGGCCGCCTGAAGGCTGCCGGAGCGGCGCAACCAAGAGCCGCCGCGAGATACTTATAAAAAATTCAAAGCCCGCAGCGTTGGTGCTGCGGGCTTTTTATTTGCCGCTCAGCGCCGCATGCGCTCGATCATCGCATTGCCGAAGGCGGAGCATGAGAGCTGGGTCGCCCCCGTCATGAGACGCGCAAAGTCGTAGGTGACGACCTTGTCGTTGATCGCCGCCTCCATTGACTTGACGATCAGGTCTGCGGCCTCGATCCAGCCCATATGCCGCAGCATCATTTCGGCCGAAAGGATCAGCGAACCGGGATTCACGTAATCCTTGCCGGCGTACTTCGGCGCAGTACCGTGCGTGGCCTCGAACATCGCCACGGAGTCGCTCATGTTCGCACCAGGGGCAATGCCGATGCCCCCTACCTGGGCGGCCAGCGCATCGGAAATGTAGTCGCCGTTGAGGTTCAGGGTGGCGATCACATCGTACTCTTCCGGACGCAGCAGGATCTGCTGCAGGAACGCATCGGCGATCACATCCTTGATGATGATGCCGTTCGGCAGCTTCATCCACGGACCGCCGTCCACCAGCTCCGCGCCGAATTCGCGTTTCGCCAGGGCATAGCCCCAGTCGCGGAAGGCGCCTTCCGTGAACTTCATGATGTTGCCCTTGTGAACCAGGCGTTCAGTGCCTTCGCGCGAAACCGGCTTGATGCCGATACCGGATGTCTGCGGGAAGCGGATTTTCTTGACCCCCATTTCCTTGATCAGGAAATCGATCACCTTGCGCACGTTGTCGCTATCAGCGGCCCACTCGATGCCCGCATAGATGTCTTCCGAATTCTCCCGGAAGATGATCATGTCGGTTTTCTCCGGCTGCTTAAGCGGGCTCGGCACGCCCTTGAAATAACGTACGGGGCGCAGGCAGACGTAGAGGTCAAGTTCCTGGCGCAGCGCGACGTTGATCGAGCGGATGCCACCGCCAACCGGCGTGGTGAGCGGGCCCTTGATGGAAACGACGAATTCCTTGCTGGCCTGGAGGGTCTCTTCCGGCAGCCACACATTCTCGCCGTAAACCTTGCAGGATTTCTCCCCGGCGAACATTTCCATCCAGACGATCTTGCGCTTCGCTCCATAGGCGACTTCCACCGCCGAATCGACCACTTTGCGCATCACCGGCGTAATGTCGACGCCGGTACCATCGCCCTCAATGTACGGAATGATCGGATTGGCCGGAACGTTCAGCGTGAAATCCTTGTTGACCGAGATTTTCTCGCCGCTGCCGGGCACTTTGATGTGCTGGTACATGAATTCTGCCTCTAATTCGCTCAGTGGATGGATGGGATAGGGTGGATGTAATTGAATTGCAAGCGGTTCTACCGCCCGCCGACTGCGATCATTGTAAAGCAACGAATGTTCCGGCCATAGGTTTGCCGACAGCGCTCCCGGGCGACCTGCGGCAGATTGGCACAAGCCAACACTGCGCTGCCTGCAACCCGGCGGCGGGCAGGAGCACAGGTCTTAATTCCTCTTCAAGCCTGAAACAATATTTCGCATTGCAAAAATAACTGGATCGGAGATTATTAACTATCTGTTTTAAATCACTAACAACTGCAGTCTCTTTTTTTGTTGCGGCGCATAAAACTCTTCGTTACGTTCAGTCCACCAGCGCGGCGTCGACAACCCCCGGCACCGCGCAGAAATCCGGGCGTCGCTAAACGCAGCGCCTGCAGCGGCCTGCCAGATCCGATCTCTGGCGTCCCCTTGGTACAGAGCGCCAATTATTGGTGCTCGGCAATCAGGGATTCGGCATCCAAGCATCCATTACCAAGCATAAGGACCGCATCACCCGATTACGGGGGCGCGATTGCCGCGCCCGAATATCGATTTGTCAGGAGGAGAGAAACATGAACCGTGACCAGGAAATCGCAAACATCAGGAAAGAATGGGCCGACAACCCGCGCTGGAAAAATCTGTCGCGGCCCTACTCTGCCGAAAGCGTCCACAGGTTGCGCGGCACCGTGCGCATCGAATATTCGCTCGCCCGACTCGGGGCGGAGAAGTTGTGGCGCCTGCTGAGCGAGGAGGCGTTCATCAACGCGCTGGGTGCAATGACCGGCAACCAGGCCATGCAACAGGTCAAGGCGGGCCTGAAGGCCATCTACCTGTCGGGCTGGCAGGTGGCTGCCGATGCAAACCTCTCGGGGGAGATGTATCCCGACCAGTCCCTTTACCCGGCGAACAGCGTTCCCGCCGTGGTCCGGCGCATCAACAACACCTTTATCCGCGCCGACCAGATTCACCATGCCGAAGGCAAGGACAACATCGACTGGTTCGCGCCGATCATCGCGGACGCCGAAGCCGGATTTGGCGGAGTACTCAATGCTTTCGAACTGATGAAGGCCATGATCGAAGCCGGCGCCGCCGGGGTGCATTTTGAGGATCAGCTGGCTTCGGCCAAGAAGTGCGGCCACATGGGCGGCAAGGTTCTGGTGCCGACACAGGAAGCTGTCCAGAAGCTGGCAGCAGCCCGGCTGGCATCGGACATCATGGGCGTACCCACCGTGCTGTTTGCCCGCACCGACGCGGAAGCGGCCAACCTGCTGACGTCCGACGTGGACGAGAACGACAGACCGTTCTGCACCGGCGAACGCACTGCGGAAGGCTATTACCGGGTGATGAACGGCATCCAGCAAGCCATTTCGCGGGGACTCGCTTATGCACCCGTTGCCGACCTGATCTGGTGCGAAACCGGCAAGCCGGACCTGGCCTTTGCGCGCCAGTTCGCCGAGGCGATCCAGCGGAAATTCCCCGGCAAGATGCTGGCGTACAACTGTTCGCCATCCTTCAACTGGAAAAAGAACCTGGACGATGCCACCATCGCCAAGTTCCAGCGCGAACTTGGCGCAATGGGTTACAAATTTCAGTTCATCACGCTGGCCGGCTTTCATGCGCTCAACTACAGCATGTTCGACCTGGCGCGCGGTTATGCAACTGAGAATATGACCGCCTATGTCCGGCTTCAGCAAGCCGAGTTCGCCGCCGAAGCGCAGGGTTACACCGCCACGAAACACCAGCGCGAAGTCGGCACCGGCTATTTCGACGAAGTCACCCAGGCCGTCCAGGCCGGAAAATCCTCAGTCACGGCCCTTAGCGGTTCGACCGAAGAAGAACAGTTCGCCTGATATCGCCTCCCAATCCGCCGCGGGGGCAAGCCGACTTGCCCCCGCGGCGGTTGCCATTTATCATTTAGCGAAACCAACTTTCACTATGTAAAATTCACCCCGGAGGCCGCTGTGACCCAGCCCAACGTCCCCGCCGGCATGCAAGTGCTCGGCCGCATCACGCCCGAATTCGAACAAGTCCTCACAACCGATGCGCTGGCCTTCCTAGCGAAGCTGCATCGCAGTTTCAATGCGCGCCGCCTGGAGTTGCTGGAGCACCGCGCGCAGCGGCAGAAACGGATCGACGGCGGCGAGCTTCCGGATTTTCTGCCAGAGACCAAGCACATCCGCGAATCCGACTGGCAGGTCGCCCCGGTGCCGAAGGACTTGCAGGACCGCCGCGTCGAAATCACCGGGCCCACCGATCGCAAGATGGTGATCAACGCCCTCAATTCCGGCGCCAGCATGTTCATGGCCGACTTCGAGGATTCCTCGACGCCTACCTGGGTAAACCAGTTGCAGGGCCAGATCAACATGCGGGACGCGATCAACCGCACGATCAGCTTCGCCAGTCCCGAGGGCAAACAATACAAACTCGCCGACAAGACAGCCACGCTGCTGGTGAGGCCGCGCGGCTGGCACCTCACGGAAAAGCACGTCGTCGTGGACGGCACACCGATGTCGGGCTCGCTGTTCGACTTCGGCCTCTATTTCTTCCACAACGCCAGAACGAGGGTCAAGCAGGGGTCGGGTATTTACCTCTACCTGCCGAAGATGGAATCCCACCTCGAGGCAAGGCTCTGGAATGACGCATTTGTGTTCGCCCAGAATGAGCTTGGGGTTCCGCAGGGGACCGTGAAGGCAACGGTGCTCATCGAAACCATTCTCGGTACGTTCGAGATGGAAGAAATCCTCTACGAACTGCGAGAACATTCAGCGGGCCTCAACTGCGGCCGCTGGGATTACATCTTCAGCTGCATCAAAAAGTTCCGGAACCGTAAGGACTTTATCCTGGCCGATCGCGGGCTGGTCACCATGACCAGTCCCTTCATGCGCGCTTACTCGCTATTGCTGATCAGGACCTGCCACAAGCGCGGCGCATTTGCGATGGGCGGCATGGCGGCTCAGATCCCGATCAAGAACGACCCCGCCGCCAACGAGGCCGCTCTGGCCAAGGTCCGCGCTGACAAGGATCGCGAGGCCAGCGACGGGCACGACGGCACCTGGGTGGCGCACCCCGGCCTGGTAGCGATCGCCAAGGAAGCCTTCGACAAGGTCATGAAGACACCGAACCAGATCCACAAGAAACGCGACGACGTGGACGTCAGCGCGAAAGACCTGCTCAACTTCCTGCCGAAAGGCCCGATTACCGAGCAGGGCTTGCGCACCAACATCAACATCGGCATCCAGTACATGGGCGCCTGGCTCGCGGGAACCGGATGCGTGCCGATTTTCAATCTCATGGAAGACGCGGCGACTGCGGAGATCTCGCGCGCCCAGATCTGGCACTGGATCAGAAGTCCGCAGGGAGTCCTCGACGACGGCCGCAAGGTCACCAAGGAATTGTTCCGGGGCCTGGTGCCTCAGGAACTCGCCAAGGTGCGGGAAATGCTGGGTGACAAGGACTATGCAGCCGGCAAGTATCCAGAGGGCGCAAAGATGTTCGAGGAACTGACGCTGAGCGAAGATTTCGCCGAGTTCCTCACCCTGCCCGCATACGACTACATCACCGCGCACGAACATCGTTAGGTTCTGGTGCAGCCCTGACCCTGGTGGTATGGGGCTACTCCATAAAAGCAAATGGCAATATGCACGACAGTTCAACCAGAGCGCTCAGCCGATGATCATGAGGCCAAGTGAAAGTTGTTCTCTTCAACAAGCCCTACGGCGTCCTTTGCCAGTTCAGCCCGGATGGCGGCAAGCCGACGCTGAAGGACTTTATTCCAATCCAGGATATCTACCCGGCGGGCCGGCTCGACGCCGACAGCGAGGGCCTTCTCGTTCTGACTGACGATGGCGCGCTCCAGCATGCCGTCAGCCATCCGGAACAGAAGATGCCGAAGACTTACTGGGCCCAGGTCGAAGGAGAGCCCGACGCCGGTGCCTTGCAGCGTCTGGGTGCGGGCGTGCAAATCGGCGGCATCGCCACCCTCCCCTGTCTGGCCCGGTGCATCCAAGACCCCGAGGGCCTGTGGCCGCGCAATCCCCCCATTCGATGGCGGAAGAGTATCCCGACAAGTTGGATCGAGATCGAACTACAGGAGGGAAAGAACCGGCAAGTACGGCGAATGACGGCTGCGGTCGGCTTTCCAACGTTGCGTCTTATCCGTTGCCGCATCGGGGACTGGTCGCTTGCCGGGCTCGCACCGGGTGAGTACCGGGTCGTGGCCAATCAGCCGTTCTCCCAACATGCCAAGGGAAGACTGTAACAATATGTGTCAACCTGAATGGCGGGTTGGCGTTATCGGGCGTGACACTCAGCTTGTGTCATCCATGAACCCAAATTTAAGAGGAACTTATGAAAAAATTACTCGCTACCCTGATCGCCGCTATGTTTGCTGCAGCGACCTTCTCCGCCCTTGCAGCCGACACAGCGAAGCCGGTCGACAAGCCCGCCAAGTCCGCCAAGAAGCAGCACAAGAAGGAAGCCCCCAAGAAGCCGGAAGCGGCAGCCCCCATCAAGCAGTAAAGCGACGGTCTCAGCAGTCCCCAGGGCGGAGGCAACTTTCTCCGCCCTGGGTTGTAGTCGATGGGTGGACGACCGGCCGAAGGAGCCATGAGAATTGGCCCCGGCGCATGGTCCGAAGTGCTCCCGCCGGCGCCAGGCCCGGTTGACGCTCGGGCGAAGAATCCATTATCCTCTCCGAGAGTTCCACCCGCGCTCGTGATGCTCTAGATCTGCGAATCCCGGCAACCGGATAAAGAGGATTTACCGTGAAGAAACTTATTGCCATGGCACTTTGCACCGCATTCGCCAGCCTTTCGTTGCCAACCCTTGCCGGCGTAGCCCCGAATCACGGAACCTCCCAGTACGAGCGGTCCGGCGCGAAGATAGCCAAGCCTGCGCCTGCGGCCGAGGAAGAGAAAAAAGCGAACCAGGGAGAGGCCAAGGAACCGGCAAAGTAGGCAACGCCCTTCCGGAAGTTCGCGGAAAGGCAGGGCTCATGCCCTGCCTTTTTCTTTTTTAGTTGGTTGTCACGCATCCTGTCGGGTATCCATGAACGAGATAGCCGAACTATTGAAACTGACCATCGCCTTGCTGGCCATCGTCGATCCAATTGCCGGCATACCGATGTTTCTAAGCGTCACGGCGGGCGATTCCCAGGAATCCCGCAAGCGCACATCCCGGGTCGTTGCGTTAACTGTTTTCTGCGTGCTCGGGGTGTCGGCACTCATCGGAACCGAGATCCTGAGATTTTTCGGCATCAGCATCCCCTCGTTCCTGATCGGCGGCGGAGTCCTGCTGTTCATGCTCGCTATATCGATGCTGCAAGCGCAGGACAGCCGCATCCGGCAAACGCCGGACGAAGTGGATGAGGCGGCCGAAAAGGATGCGGTGGCCGTCGTGCCCCTGGGCATCCCGCTGCTAGCTGGGCCGGGCGCGATCAGCACAATGATCATCGCCACCCATAAGGCGCCAGACTTCCTCCATAACGTGTATTTGCTGATACCTGCCGCAATCATTGCGCTGCTGGTATGGGCCACGTTTGTGGCTGCGCCCCGCATCTCGGATCGCCTCGGCAAGACCGGTATGAACATCATTACCCGGGTCATGGGCCTGATCATCGCCGCAATCGCGATCGAGTACATCTATCGCGGTTTGATCGAGCTTTTCCCCAAGCTGGTGTGAGCGATCACGCGATGGTCTGGAAGCCCAATGTTACCGTGGCCGCCATCGTCGAGCGGCACGGAAGGTATCTTCTGGTCGAGGAAGAAACCGATGAAGGCCTCATGTTCAACCAGCCCGCGGGCCACCTCGAACCGGGGGAATCCCTAATAGCCGCCGCTGCGCGGGAAGCCCTCGAAGAAACCGCATACGAGTTCCAGCCGCAGAATCTTCTAGGCATCTATAGTTGGCGACATCCCGAGCGCGAGATTACCTATCTGCGTTTTGCCTTCAGCGGTACGCTCGGAGCCCACCATTCTGAACGCACGCTCGATTCAGGCATTGTGCGCGCGGTCTGGCTGAGCCCGGAGCAAATCCGGGCAAGCCGGGAGCGTCATCGCAGTCCGCTGGTCTTGCGTTGCGTGGAAGACCACCAGCGTGGTGTGCAAGCCCCCCTGGACCTGCTGGTGCATTACGAATGAACGGAAAGTTCCCATGAACAAAGGGCGCATCGTTGTCGGCATGTCGGGCGGCGTGGATTCCTCCGTCGCCGCCTGGCTGCTCAAGGAACAGAGGTACGACGTAGTCGGCCTGTTCATGAAAAACTGGGAGGACGATGACGACGATGAATACTGCAATTCCCGCCAGGACCTTCTGGACGCCGTTTCGGTGGCTGACCTGATCGGGATAGATATCGAAGCGGTGAATTTCTCGGCTGAATACAAGGACCGCGTCTTCGGCAATTTCCTGTCGGAGTATCAGGCCGGGCGCACACCGAATCCTGATGTGCTCTGCAACGCGGAGATCAAGTTCAGGGCTTTCCTCGATCATGCCATCGCGCTCGGCGCCGAGCGCATCGCCACCGGCCATTACGCGCAGGTCGACGAGCGCGATGGCCTGTTCAGGCTGATCAAGGCTGAGGATGGAACCAAGGACCAGAGCTATTTTCTCTACCGCCTCAATCAGGCCCAGCTCTCGAAAACCCTATTTCCATTGGGCGCTCTGTACAAGCGCGATGTGCGCGAGATGGCCAGAACGCTTGGCCTGCCGAATCACGACAAGAAGGATTCAACCGGCATCTGTTTCATCGGCGAACGCCCGTTCCGCGAATTCCTGAATCGCTATCTGCCGATTCAGCCCGGCGACATGATTCTGCCGGACGGGAAGGTCATCGGACAACACATCGGCCTGACGTACTACACCATCGGCCAGCGCCAGGGCCTCGGCATCGGCGGCAGCCGCGAGGGAGACGGCGAACCCTGGTATGTGGCCGCCAAGGACATGAAGGCAAATCGGCTAGTCGTCGTGCAGGGCCACGAACACCCGGCGCTGGTGGCGGACGCGCTGGTGGCAGCGGACATGAACTGGATCAGCGGGACCTTGCCTCATTGCCACTGGGTTTACGGCGCCAAGACCCGCTACCGGCAGAAGGATTCGCCCTGTGAAATCGAATGGGTGAACAGCGCAGGCTTCGAAGTAAGGTTTGCGGAACCGCAGTGGGCCGTAACGCCAGGCCAGTCTGTGGTCGTGTACGAGTCCCGCGTCTGCCTCGGCGGAGGCATCATCGAACGCGCATTGACGTAACCGGCCACTGCCGAAGTGGCCGCATCACGTTTTTGACTGTCTTCCTCCGCGCCAGCGGAAAGACGGCTCCGATGCACGCACGTGCGCGCGGAATAAGCCACGCGGGAACGGCGTCGGTCATGATAAAATTATTCATTCTGATTAGATACTTGGACCATGCCCTCGCACACCCTTACCGCCCTCTCGCCACTTGACGGCCGCTACCGCGACAAGGTCGTCAGGCTCTGTGAACACTTCAGCGAACTGGGACTGATCCGCTACCGGGTACGGGTAGAGATCGAGTGGCTAAAGGCGCTGGTGGGCGCCGGATTGGGCGAAATAAATTCGCTGTCGCCGGCCACGATCAAGCAACTTGATCGCCTGCTGCAGGACTTCTCGGTCGCCGACGGCGAAGCCGTAAAGGCCATCGAAACCCGCACCAATCACGACGTCAAGGCGATCGAATACTGGCTGCGCGAGAAGCTTTCCGTCAATCCCGAGATTGCAGGGGTCACCCGCTTCATACATTTCGCCTGCACTTCCGAGGACATCAACAATCTCTGCCATGCGCTGATGCTGAAGGATTCGCGCGCACAGGTCCTGTTGCCCGCGATCGATGCTGTTATCGAAAAACTGGTCGGCATCGCGCACGCCACCGCAGAGCTTCCCATGCTGTCCCGCACCCATGGACAACCCGCCACACCAAGCACGCTGGGCAAGGAGATGGCCAACCTGGCGCACAGGCTGCGACGGCAGCGTGCTCGTATCGATGGTGTGTCCATGACGGCGAAGATCAACGGCGCGGTCGGCAACTACAATGCGCACATGGTCGCGTATCCCGGTTTCGACTGGGAGAAATTCAGCCGCAACTTCATCGAGCGCCTGGGTTTCGAGTTCAATCCCTACACCACACAGATCGAACCCCACGACAGCATCGCGGAGTTGTTTGACGCATATGCCGGGCTCAACACGGTACTGCTGGATCTGGACCGTGACATCTGGGGATACATCTCAGTGGGTTATTTCAAGCAAAGGGTGAAGGAAGGCGAGGTGGGATCCTCCACCATGCCGCACAAGGTGAATCCGATCGATTTCGAGAACTCCGAAGGCAACCTCGGGATCGCCAATGCCCTGTTGTCGCACCTGTCATCCAAGCTTCCAATATCGCGCTGGCAGCGCGACCTGACCGACTCGACGGCATTGCGCAACATGGGCGTGGCCCTCGGCTACAGCCTGCTCGCCTACGATGCCTGCGTGCGCGGCCTCGCCAAACTCGAACCGGACGAGAAGCGGCTGGCCACGGATCTGGACGCCAACTGGGAAGTTCTGGCGGAACCGATTCAGACAGTCATGAAGCGCTACGGCATCGAAGATGCCTACGAGCAGCTGAAGGCCCTAACCCGTGGCAAAGGCGGTATCAACCGCGATACTCTGCAGCACTTTATTCGCGGGCTGGACATCCCGCCTGCCGAGAAGGAACGCCTGCTGCAACTCACACCCGGCACCTACACGGGCCTCGCGGCACAGCTGGCAAAAAAGATCTAGCGGACGCGCCGGGCACGCAGGAATTCGAAGACCCCGGGCAGGATCGACAACACGATGATGCCCAGGATCACCAGGGTCAGGTTGTTCTTCACCAGCGGCAGATTGCCGAAGAAATAGCCCGCATACGTCAGCAACAAAACCCAGAGAATCGCCCCGGTCACGTTGAAAACCAGGAAACGGCTGTAGGCCATTGCGCCGACGCCTGCCACGAACGGCGCGTAAGTGCGAATGATCGGGATGAAGCGGGCGATGATGATGGTCTTGCCGCCATGGCGCTCGAAAAATACGTGGGTGCGATCGATATACGCGCGCTTGAAAAACCGCGTGTCCTCGAACCGGAATACTCGCGGGCCGAGGTAACGGCCTATCGCATAGTTAAGCGAATCGCCGAGGATCGCCGCGGCGATCAGCAGCAGCACCAAGCCATGGACATTCATTTCGCCCGCCGCCGCAATGGCGCCGGCTACGAACAGTAATGAATCGCCAGGCAGGAACGGCGTGACGATCACGCCCGTTTCGAGGAAAACGATCAGGAACAGGATCGCGTAGATCCATACCCCATAAGTGCGTGCAAGGTCCAGCAGGTGCTGATCCAGATGAAGGATCAGGTCGACGAAGCCGGCAAGCAGTTCCACAGCCGGGCAACCGCGGTCAGACGACCGCTTCTTCCTGCTTCTTCTCAGGCTTGATGAAATCCTCGCGCGTCACGCCCAGCCACATGATCAGGGGACTCGCCACCAGCACCGAGGAATAGATGCCAAACAGAATGCCGATGGTGAGCGCCAGCGCGAAGTAATGCAGGATTTCGCCGCCGAAGATCAGGATAGAGGTGACCATCAACTGGGTGCTGCCGTGGGTGATGATGGTCCGCGACATGGTGCGGGTGATGGCGTTGTTGATGACCTCTTCGGTGGTCGCCTTGCGCATCTTCTTGAAGTTTTCGCGGATCCGGTCGAATACCACCACCGATTCGTTAACGGAATAACCCAGCACGGCGAGAATGGCCGCCAGCACCGGCAGCGAAAACTCCCACTGGAAGAAAGCAAAAAAGCCGAGGATGATCACCACGTCGTGCAGGTTGGCGATGATCGCCGACACGCCGAATTTCCATTCGAAACGCAGGGCCAGGTAGGCCACGATGCCCACCGATACCAGCAGCAACGCCAGCGCCCCGTTTTCGACGAGTTCCTTGCCGACCTGAGAACCCACGAAATCCACACGGCGTAATTCCACGGTCGGATCGTCTTCGCGCAAGGCCTTTATGACGACTTCGGACAATTGCGCGCCCGTCACCCCCTGTTTGGCGGGCAGGCGAATCAGCGCCGTTTGCGAGCTTCCAAAGCTCTGCACAGTGGCGTCGCTCAGGCTGATTCGTTCAAGCGTACCGCGGACCTTGGCGATGTCCGCCGCATGGCCGTAGTTCACTTCCATGACCGTGCCACCGGTAAATTCGACGCCCAGATGCAGCCCCCGGGTCGCCAGGAAGAATACCGCCAGCAGGAAGGTGACCAACGAAATGACGTTGAACACCAGCGCATGGCGCATGAAGGGAATGTCTTTGCGGATGCGGAAAAATTCCATCTGCTGTTCCTTGTACCGGAGTTTGACTCAGTTGCCCGTCAGCTTTCCTGTTGCCGCTTGTGCCAGTCCGTGTTTCCGATCGGCAGGCGTTCCAGTCGGCGGCGGGCACCGAATACGAGATTGACCATGCCGCGGGACACCAGCACCGCGCTGAACATCGAAGTCAGGATGCCGAGGCAATGGACAACCGCGAAGCCGCGCACCGGACCGCTACCGAACATGAACAGGGCGACGCCGGCGATCAGCGTGGTGATGTTCGAGTCCAGGATCGTCGCCCAGGCCCGCTCATAGCCCGCCGTGATGGCCGCCTGTGGAGTCGTTCCGTTGCGAAGTTCCTCGCGGATGCGCTCGTTGATCAGCACGTTGGCGTCGATCGCCATACCCAGTGTCAGCGCGATGGCGGCAATGCCCGGCAGCGTCAGCGTCGCCTGCAGCATAGACAGCAGCGCGACCAGCAGCATCAGGTTTATGGCCAGCGAAAGCACGGAAATGACACCAAACCAGGCGTAGTAGATGATCATGAAAACAGCAATTGCGATGAAGCCGTAGACGACTGCATGGAAGCCGCGCTGGATGTTGTCCGCGCCGAGGCTTGGGCCCACCGTGCGCTCTTCAACGATTTCCATCGGCGCGGCCAGCGCTCCGGCGCGCAGCAGCAGCGCCAGGTCGTTGGCTTCCTGGGTCGACATGCGGCCCGATATCTGGAAATTGCCGCCGAATTCTGACTGGATCACCGGCGCGGTGAGGACCTCAGGCCTACCTTTCTCGATCAGCAGGACCGCCATCCGCCGCTTCACTGCTTCGCGGGTGGTGTTCTGCATCATCCGCGCACCCTGGGCGTCCAGGGTGATGCTGACGATAGGCTCCCCGTATTGCTGATCGAAGCTTGGCGCCGCATTGGTGAGGCGGTCGCCGGTGATGATGACCTGCTTGCTGAGCAGCAGCGCTTCCTTTTCCTCGCCACGGTTCGAGTAGAGCAGTTCCGTGCCAAACGGCACGTTGCCGTTGATCGCGGCCTGGATCTTTGCCGGATCGTAGTCCCGCGAGTTCGGGTCGCTCTGGTGGGCCTCGACAAGACGCAGCTCGAGCGTGGCCGTCCGGCCGAGAATGTCTTTCGCCTTGGAAGTATCCTGCACCCCGGGCAGTTGCACCACGACGCGGTCCAGGCCGGCCTGCTGCACGATGGGCTCCGCCACGCCCAACTCGTTCACCCGGTTGCGCAGGGTAGTGATGTTCTGCTGCAACGCGAACTCCTGGATCTGCTTCTGGACTTCTGGCCGCAGCGAGGCTGTAATCAGGAACTCGCCGGATGCGTCGGACGCATTCAGCAGCAGGTCGGGGCTTTGCTTTCCGATCTCATCGAGGGCTTTGTCGCGGGACTCCAGTTCACGGAATCTCACCACCACGTTCTGCCCCTCACGGGTGATGCCACCATAGCGGATCTCCTTCGCCCGCAGGGCCGTGCGGATATCGCCCACGTAGCGATCAGCCGCCTTAACGAGCGCAGCCTTCATGTCTACCTGAAGGAGGAAGTGCACGCCGCCCCGCAGGTCGAGGCCGAGATACATCGGCAGCGCCCGGATCTTGGACAGCCAGCGCGGCGAGTTGGAAAGCAGGTTCAGCGCCACGACATAGTCGTCACCAAGATCGCGCTCGATGACATCCTTGGCCTTGATCTGCGTATCGCCGTCCACCAGCCGTACCTTGACGCTGTTGGGATCAAGGAACAGGCCCTGAGGAGCGATGTTGGCCTGGACCAGTGCCTTCTCTACGCGGGTCAGCAGCGCGGGGTCCACTTTCGAGGTGGCCTTGACCGGGGATATCTGCACCGCCGGAGCTTCACCGAAAAAATTCGGCAACGTGTACAGAAGCCCTGCGACGAAGGCCCCTGCGATGAGGATGTATTTCCAGAGCGGATAACGATTCATGGATGTTCCATGCGGGAGGTAAGGAGCAAACCCGGCTGCAAGAGCATCGCGGACGGTCCTGTCCGCAATACCTGCTTACACCCTTCAGCCGGCGCTCTTGATGGTTCCCTTGGGAAGAAGCGTGGTGATGGAGGGCCTTTGCACCTGGATTTCGATGTTCGGCGCGATTTCGACCGAAACGAAATTGTCGCCCACCTTGGTTACCTTGCCGAGTGTGCCGCCGGCGGTGACGACTTCATCCCCCTTCTGCAGGCCGGCAAGCATGGTGCGGTGCTCTTTCGCACGCTTGGTCTGGGGACGGATCATCAGGAAGTAAAGCAGGACGAACATCAGAATGAGCGGCAGCAGGCCGAAGATATCCAGGCCCCCGGCGGATGGGACGGTCTGGGCAAAAGCATTGCTGATCAACACGAGCGATTCCTCCTATTTCATATAGACCGTCGCCAGACGGCCGGCCACGGAACACACTTGGCGATCCGGTCCGGAAAAAGTGGCGCATTCTAGCATGGCTCCCCTTCCCCAAGACGCAATCCGGCGACGTGCTCGGCGAGCCGTCCGGCCTGGATCGCTTCACGCAGACCGCTCATAAGTTCCTGGTAATAATAAAGGTTATGGAGGGTGTTCAGGTGGGCGCCAAGGATCTCGTTGATGCGCTGCAAGTGATGAAGGTAGGCGCGGGAGAAATTGCGGCAGGTATGGCATCCGCAAGCTTCATCCAGTGGACGCACGTCGTCACGATACCGGGCATTGCGCAGGCGTATCGTGCCATCACGGGTGAAGATCCAGCCGTTTCGCGCATTGCGCGTCGGCATCACGCAATCGAACATGTCGACCCCGCTCACCACCGCCTTGACGATGTCGTCGGGCGTTCCGACGCCCATGAGATAGCGCGGAGCATTGCGCGGGAGCTGCGGCGCGGTATGGCGCAGGATCCGCAACATGTCCTGCTTGGGCTCGCCCACGGACAGGCCGCCGATTGCGTAGCCATCGAAGCCGATCCCGCTCAGTTCCCTGAAAGATTCGTCGCGGAGCTTCTCATGCATGCCACCCTGCACGATGCCGAACAACGCGTTCGGGTTGCCTTCGTGGGCGTGCCGGCTGCGCTCCGCCCAGCGCAATGAAAGGCGCATGGAATCCGCGGCTGCCCGTTCGTCCGCCGGATAGGGCGTGCACTCGTCGAAAACCATGACGACATCGGAATTGAGCACGCGCTGGATGCGCATCGATTCCTCGGGCGAAAGGAAGCAGGGATCGCCGTTCACCGGCGAACGAAACGCCACGCCCTCTTCCGTGATCTTGCGCAACTCCCCCAGGCTGAATACCTGGAATCCCCCGGAATCCGTAAGGATCGGGCCTTTCCAGCCCATGAATCGGTGCAAGCCCCCGTGTGCTTCGATCACCGCAAGGCCCGGGCGCAGCCACAGGTGAAACGTATTGCCGAGCACAATTTGCGCGCCGACCGCCGCGATCTCATCGGGGCGCATGGCCTTGACGGAGCCGTACGTGCCGACAGGCATGAACGCAGGTGTATCGACGCTGCCGTGCGCCAGTTCGAGCCTGCCGCGGCGAGCCAGGCCGTCGGTCTTGTCGATTCGGAATTTCAAGGTCAGGTCCGTGACGCCGGAGACCCATCGATAAGCATGGCGTCGCCATAACTGAAAAATCGATAGCGCTCGCGGATCGCGTGCTCATATG
>CAYODB010000003.1:37226-47431 GCA_964402495.1 uncultured Bordetella sp. | reverse complement strand
AGGGCCTGCCCCCACAGCTTCATTTCGTCCTGAACCGGCTTCTCGACCTCCCCGGCCACCCCGATCGGCTCAAAAATGGCCGCGGGCGCGTCCTTGCCCTTCACTTTGACCCGGTCGAGCTCGCGGAACACCACGTCGGGGACCTGAATGCGGGTCGATTCCCCCACGATCATGCCGACCCCATACTGCTTGGTGATCCCTTCCAGCCGGGAGGCCAGGTTCACGGCATCGCCCATCACGGTGTAGGCAAGCCGGATTTCCGAGCCCATGTTGCCCACGTTCATGCGGCCGCTGTTGACACCCACGCCGATGTGTATCGGCGGCCAGCCTTTATCCTTGAAATGCGGTTGCAGCGATTCCAGGGCCTTGTGCATCTCCAGGCCCGCGAGCACCGCATTGCGGGCATTCTGCGAGTCGCTCAGGGGCGCGCCCCAGAAGGCCATGATGCAATCGCCCATGTACTTGTCGATGGTGCCACGGTGCTTGTAGATGATGCGGCTCAGCGGCGTGAGGAACTCGTTCATGAGTTTGGAGAGCTCTTTCGGATCCAGCCCTTCGGAGATGGTGGTGAATCCCCGAACGTCGGTGAACAGCACCGACAGTTCCCTGCTTTCGCCTTCCATCGAGAACGCCTCGGGATCCTTGCTCATCTCGTCCACCAGTTCGGGCGGAACGTACTGGCCGAACAATCCGCTGATCTGGCGCTTGGCGCGCGATTCGACAAAGAATCCGTAGGACATGTTCAGGGCGAACAGCATCGCGATCATCAGCAGCCCGGATGCCAGTGGCAGGATCAGGTTGCCTTCCGTCCAGACCATGACATTGGTTGCGAACACCACTGCCAGCACGACGCCGGTAAGGACAGTGGCGCGCAGCGGACTGATGATCGGCAGCAGCAGTGCCATGAAAACGCCGGAAAGCAGCAGGAGCATGACCTCCGCACCGAGCACATAGGGCGGGCGCTGCTTTATGTTTCCGTCCAGCATGCCGGCAATCAGATTGGCGTGGATCTCGACGCCGGGATAGACGTTCGCAACTGGCGATGCCCGCAGGTCGAACAAGCCTGGGGCGGTAGTTCCCACCAGGACGATCTTGTTTTTAAGTTCCTCGACCGGGGTGGCTCCGTGGAGTACGTCCGTCGCGGAAATGTACTTGAAGCTGCCCTGCCTGCCGCGATAGGGCACAAGCGTGGTAACGAGGTCGTCGACCGGTACGCGAACGTCGCCGATTTCTATCCATTCCAGGCCGGGATAATCCTTCGACCAGAACTTGCCCTCTGGAAAGCCCGGCACGACTTTCGGTGAACCCAATCCGAGGCGGATTACCGCCATCGACAGGGATTCAAAATAAGCGCCGTCGTACTCGGCGATCATAGGCACCCGCCGCGTTACGCCATCCTCGTCCGGGTAGGGATTGAAGTGGCCGCCACTCGCCGCCGCATTCTGGAACTCGGGCAGGTTCGCGCCGTAGCCCAGCCAGCGCGAAAACGTAACATTCCTTCCCTTGAAGGTTCCAGACGGCAGGACAGGTTCGGGCAGCAGGCCGTTGGTCCGGCCCTTGCCATCGTCCGACTGAAGGCTGGAAAAATAGTAGCCGAGTACCACGGCGCGATTCTTCAGCTTTTCCGCGAACACGCGGTCGTATTCGAGTTGCGGGCCGACTTCCTTGAGCACCGCCTGAAATTGCGGGTTATCTTTCAGTTCGTTCTGTCCCAATTGCTGCAACATCCCGAGACCGGAGCTTTCGTCACGCTCCGCGAATACCACATCGAAGCCCACGATGCCGACGTGATAGTGGTCGAACAGCTGGTCCAGCATTGTCCCCAGCTTGTCGCGGCGCCACGGCCAGCGGCCTTCGACGGCCAGGCTCTTCTCGTCGATGTCGATGATGACAATGCGGGGGTCGACGGTATTCGCCATCGTCAGGCGCAGGCGCGCGTCATAGACGATGTTCTCGAAGCGCTTGATGAATGGGATATCGTAGTACTGTGCGGCGTGCCCGACGAAGACCAGAACGACAACGAGCCCGAGCGCGATGCGCACCAGGTGCTTTTTCAAACTATCCCCCTTGCAATAGTGCGCGCCCGGCGCGCCGCTTCAATCTGGCTAGCCTGGGCCGGCGGTTCTTTTGGCAATCGACCCGGACGGCTTCCGCAACTCCGCCCGTAACGCCCGCGAGGCAAAGGCTCAGGCCTTCAGGAAGAACTCCATTTTCACGCCGGCCAGCTCGATGATGTCGTGGTCGCTCAACTGGTGGGCTTGCGCATCGAGCGTCTTGCCGTTGACCACGGGGAAATTGGCGCCTTCCACGTGCGTGATGAAGTAACCCTGCGGGCGTTTTGCGATGACCGCCACCTGGACGCCTGGCTTGCCCAACGTGGTTAGGGGCTTGGCCAGCGGCAGTTCCTTGCCGGCGTTGGGGCCGGACAGGATCTGGATCATGCCCTGAGCGCCCGCGGTCGGAGCCGGCATTGCGGGCCTTGCGGCCGGTTGTGCGGGGGCTGCGGGCTTTGGCGCGACCGGCGGATTGGTTGCCATCCCTGCCGGTGCGGCGACGGGTGCAGGCGCCGGTTGGGCACTGATCGATGTATCGCCGAGATTCACCGCTTGCATGTTGGTCTGCGTATCCGTGGGGTTTCTTTCGACCTTGGGTGCAGGCGCGGCGGCCGGAGCGCGCAACACCATGGTCTTCTCAAAATCTTCCTGGGTCAGGTTGCTCGGCGCTTCACTCGCGTACTTGATCTTGTACTTGCCGATTTCGATGACGTCGTTGTTCTGCAGGAAATGCTTCTTGACCGGCTGGCCGTTGATCAGCGTGCCGTTGGTGCTTCCCAAGTCTTCCAGGAAGGAGTCGTTGAGGATAGTCATGATCATGGCGTGCTCGCCGCTGACAGCCAGATTGTCGATCTGGATGTCGTTATGGGGCTTGCGGCCGATGGTGGTGCGCTCTTTCGAGAGCGTGAACTCCTTGATCACCTGTCCATCGAGACTCAATATCAACTTCGCCATGGCTGCTTCCTCTTATTTGAACCACCCAAGGAACTTCGTCATCCAGCCGTCGTCGGCCGGAAATTCCTTTTTGACCTTGATCAGGATCACGGACACATTATCGCGTCCGCCGTTGTCATTCGCCATCTGCACCAGCTGCTCCGCGGCCAGTTGCAGATTCGCCCCGAGCGCGCCCAGGGTCATTTCGATGTCCTCGTCCTCGACCATGTCGTTGAGGCCGTCCGAGCACAACAGGTAAATATCACCATTCTGCACCGGATAGGTGTGGATTTCGGCCTCGACCTGCGGTTCGATGCCCAAAGCCCGGGTCACCAGGTTCTTGTTCTGGGAACGCCGCGCCGCCTCCTTCGTGAGCAAGCCGCTGTCGATCTGCTCCTGGAGCAGGGAATGGTCCCGTGTAATCTGTTCGAGCTTTTCGCCCCGATAGCGATAGCCGCGCGAATCGCCGATATGCGCAATCGTAATCTGGTTGTCGCAGAGCAGGGTTACCACCAGTGTCGTGCCCATTCCGGCGTACTGCGGCTGGCTGTTCGCCGACTGGTAAATCGAGGTATTGGCCTTGGCTATGATATCGCGAAGGAGCCGGGTCGCCACCGGCGCGCCTGTGTTCCTGTCGATCTGGTGCGGGGCATGGCGCACCATGGCTTCCCGTGTTTCGCTGGAAATCAGCGCGGTTGCTATGCCGCTTGCCACCTCGCCCGCGTTGTACCCCCCCATGCCGTCGGCTAGCACGGCCAGGCCGAAGTCCGCATCTGCGGTGATGCTGTCCTCGTTATGCGAACGCACCATCCCCGTGTGGGTGGCTTTTACCATCTGAATCGAGGCGCTGAGGCTCATTTTTTATATTCCGTCAGAGTTCCACGTCCACTTCGCCGAACTGCGCGGCGCATTCCCGGACCGCTTTCGCGAACTCGTCGCCGGTCTTGTAGCGCTGCGTGACGTCTTTTGCCAGCGCCTTGTTGATGATCGCCACCAGGCACTCCGGAATCGCCGGATTGATGCCCAGGATGTCTACCGGCGGTTCATTGGCGATCTTGAACATCAATTGGGTCATCGAGTCGCCCTGAAAAGGCAAGCTGCCGCATGAAAGCTGGTAAAGGGTCACGCCCAGGGAAAACAGGTCGGACGGTCCTTCGATCTTCCTGCCCGCAAGTTGCTCCGGCGACATGTAGGAAGGCGTGCCGAGCACCATGCCCGTCTTGGTCTTCGAGGAATCGGTGATGCGGGCAATACCGAAGTCGGTGACCTTGACAGCGTCCGCATCGGGGTCGTACATGATGTTAGCCGGCTTGATGTCACGATGGACCACGCTCTGCAGATGCGCGTAGGACAGGGCCTCTGCAACGCGGGCGACGATCGAAAGAGTCTTGGGCAGCGGCAGGAGGGCGGCCAGCTTGGTCTGCGGCACCAGGTCCTTGCCCTTCAGGAACTCCATCGCGATGTAGGCGAGATCGTGCTCTTCGCCCGCGTCGTAGATGGTGACGATGTTCGGATGATTGAGCCGGCCCGCCGTCTCAGCCTCGCGGAAAAAGCGCTGCTTGACGTCCTCGAGTTCGTCAGGTTCGAATTCCTGGGAAAGGGCCATGGTTTTGATTGCCACGACCCGGCCGATCTTGGGATCTTTGCCAAGGTAGACCACCCCCATTGCACCCTTGCCGAGCTCCTTCTCCACCTGATAGCGGCCCAGCATCGGCTTTTCCACCGCACCGCCTTCCAGCATCAGCGTGCTGGCATTGGTGCGCCCGCTGCTGCCGCCGAGGATGACGGTCTCCGACATCTGCTTGGCGCGGTTGAGCTTCTGGTCGAGGTCACGGAATTTCGGATTGTAGGTGGCCATGTACTCGTACACCGCCTGCGCCTTGTTGAACTGGCGCTTGCGTTCGAAGTCCAGCGCAAGGTTGTACATGTTGTCCATCACCGCATCCTCGAGCGGCACCTTCTTGAATTTGTCGAAGGCCATGTCGAGCTGGCCCTGGCCTTGGAAGGCGAGGCCGAGCATGCGGTTCGATTCGGCCGACTCGAGGTCCGACTTGGCCTTGCCACGCTCCGTGACCAGGAAGCGCTTGGTGGTCAGCAGGACGTGACCGATTACCAGCAGCACAGCCGAAGCCATCAACTGGATCCACATCAACTGGCTCGTCATCAGAACGAAATGCACGGCGATGAGCGCGATCAGCACGGCGGCGCTGAGCGCGAATCCCATTCCGGCCTTAAGGCGGGGCAGCAGCAGGATCAGGTAAAGAGCCACGGCCAGGAAGGCCAGTTTCTCGACCCAGAATCCCCAGGCAGGCGCGACGAAGAAATCTTCTTCGAGGATGCTGGATACCGAATGGGCCAGGGTTACCACGGGCGGCATAGCGGGCGAAATCGGCGTCACCTGGTAGGTGCCCACGCCAGCCGCTGTCGCGCCAATCAGCACCACCTTGTCGCGATACTTTTCGGCTGGGATCTTGTCCGTGATGACGTCGTAGAAAGAATCCAGCGGAAATGCGGGCTTGCCCTCGCGGTCCTTGTAGAAATAACTGTGCATCTGCAGGTAGGGATCGGTGCGGATATTGAGGTTGCCAATTTTCACGCCTTCACCCAACCGCATTTCGACGTCCGCGGGTCCCAGGTTCAGACTCCTCGCCGCCAGCATCATAGAGAAGGACGGGAAATACCGGTCGTAATAACGCAACACCAGGGGTTCGGTGCGAGTGCTGCCGTCCACGTCAGGCAGGGCATTGAGGTGCCCTATGGCCCCGGCGCCGACTGCAATCTGCTCCAGTGGTACGACGGCTTGCAGAGTCGGCGGCGGAAAAATATTGCTCTGGGCCGCGCCGACGTTGTCGATAACTTTGGTGATTTGGTTCTTGAGAATGTAATCCGCCAGCGGGCTATCAGGATTGCCGCGCGGCTCGCCGACGGTAAACAACATCGGCAACGCTACATTGCCAGCCTCGGTTACCGCGGCGGCAAGTTTGCGGTCGCTGTTGAGGGCATCGTCGGCTTCGGCCAGGACTGAAGCGAATTCGGCCATGTTCTGCTGCTGGGCGGGAGGAAGCCCCTGATAGAGTTCCGCGAGCTTGTGGATATAGGCGAGGCCGGGATCCACCTGAGGTTCGAAGAAGAAGGAGGAGTAGCCCACGACTTTTACGCCGGCCTGCTTCAGCTTGGCGATCATCTGCGCGTGAACTTCGCGCGGCCAGGGCCAGCGCCCGATATTGGCGATGCTCTGATCGTCGATGGCAATAACCGCCACGCGCTGCGACGGCGCGAGGTTCGACGCCCGAACGCCTAGGTCGTAAGCCTGGCGTTCCAGGCCTTGAATCAGATCGCTGCTGGACGCTACGAGTAGTACCAGCGCAACAACGATGCCGAGAAACCAATCGGCTTTCCAAAAAGCCGTTTTCTTCATGCCACCCACCCTGTTGGATGCCTGAAGGCTTTGATTTTAGTAAGTTAAGCCCCTAGAGCTCGAGATTTTACGATATTCCCGCCAAAAGTATATGATTTTTTTAAACTCTGGCGTCACAGGGTGTGAAAGGAACCTCCTCCGGTTTGTTTGGTGGAAGCCGACAAGGCAAAGTGGGGACGAGCCTGCCACACCGGGGATCTCCAGCGGTTGATGCGGTGGAGCCAGCAAGTCTGGAACGAACTGGCGGCAGTTCAGGCGTGCACGGACTCCTGCCGGCGCATCACGCCGACCAGGACGTTCTCGAAATCGCTGAACACTTGCTCCCAGTCGATGCGCTCAGCGACGGTTCGCGCCTGGGCACGGAGCGTAGCGATACGCTCGGGGTCCGTGGCGAGGGCGGCCGCAAGCCGCGTGAATGCGGCGGCGTCCCCGAACGGGGCCAGCAGCCCGCTGACCTCATGACCTACGTACTGCTGGGCCGCGGCATAGTCAAAGGCAATCACCGCCAGCCCGCTCGTCATGGCCTCCAGCGTCACGTTGCCAAAGGTCTCCGTCATGCTCGGGAATAGGAATACGTCGGCTGAGGCGAAATGGGCCGCGAGCTCGTCGCCCGTGCGTGTGCCGGCAAAGATTACGCGAGGATGGCGATTTTGCAGTTCCTTGCGCTCCGGCCCGTCCCCGACCATGATCAGTTTCGTCGCCGGTGCGGCTGCGCGCATTGCTTCGAACGCTTCGACCACCACGGGCAGGGTCTTTTCCGCTGCCAGCCTGCCGACATAGAGCGCGACCGGCGCATCCTGAGCCGCGACCCATGAACGGCGCAGTTCCGCGCTCCGTCACCCGGGTGTGAACATCCGTGTGTCGACGCCACGGGAAACCACATGGAGATTCTCGAAGCCCTGCGCACCGAGTTCCAGGCGCAGGTCTTCCGTCGGCACCAGCGTGGCGAGCGCCCGGTTGTGAAACTTGCGCAGATACGCGGCGATGGGCTTTTTCATGAAGCCAACGCCGTAGTGGCGACTGTAATTGTGGAAGTTGGTGTGGAAGCCGGTCGACACCGGCAGTTTGAGTTTGGACGCTGCGGCCAGTGCCGACCAGCCCAGCGGACCTTCGGTGGCTATATGGACCACGTCCGGACGCCGCAGGGACCAAAGCCGGAACAATGCCTGTTTGGCGGGCAATCCCATCTTCAGCCCGTCATAGCGCGGAATGGATATGCCGGGTTTGAGCACTTCCTCGAACTGGTCGCTGCTGGCGGGATTCTCTGCGGCGTTCTGGCGCGGCCGAATCAGCTGCACCCGATGACGCCGCCGCTGCAAACCTTCAACCATGCGCGCGATCGTCATCGCGACGCCGTTCACCTCCGGCGGGTAGGTCTCGGTGACGACAGCCACCCGCAGGGAGGATATTGCTTCTGGAAGCTCTTGAAGGACAAAGTCTTCGTCGATCATGCAGGCGGCACTTTGCCTGCCGTCGGAGAACCTGCGATGACGCTCCGGTTACCGTTTTATTGCGAAACCGACTACAACTAGCCGAACAGGACCAGCAGCCAGACAATGACCACGTTGAGCAGGGAAATCATGACCGCGGCACTGCCGATGTCCTTGGCGCGCTTGGCGAGGCGATGATGTTCGAGGGAAACACGGTCAACCGTCGCCTCGACTGCGGAGTTCAGTAGTTCCACGATGAGCACCAGCAGCACGGAGGCGATCATCAGCGCCTTGCCCAGTCCGGATGACGGCAGGAACAGCGCGAGCGGGATGAGAACGACCGCCAGCCAGAACTCCTGCCGGAACGCGTCCTCGTGCCGGTACGCCGCCTTCAATCCTTCGAGCGAATAGAACATCGCATTCCAAACGCGGCGCAGTCCGGTCTTGCCTTTGTGCGGGCTTTCTAACTGGCCGTTATCCATTCAGATTTGCGGTGTCCATTTCAGATCCAGTTCTCTTGCGGCCCTGACATCGTCCAGCCGGCGCACGGGCGTGCTGTGCGGGGCGGACTTGACCAGTTCCGGATTATTGCGCGCTTCTGCACGGATTTCGCTCATGGCCTCGATAAATTCATCCAGCGTCTGTTTCGACTCCGTTTCCGTAGGCTCGATGAGCAGGCATTCCGGCACCAGCAGGGGAAAATAGGTGGTAGGTGCATGGAATCCCTTGTCCAGCAGGCGCTTGGCCACGTCCATTGCGGTGACCCCGGTGGCATCCTTGAGTTCCTTTAGGCTGATGATGAACTCGTGGCTCGCGCGACGTTGCGGAAAGGCCGGTTCGAAACCCGCGCTGCGCAGGCGCGCCATCAGGTAGTTGGCATTCAGGGTCGCAAACTCCGCCACTCGGCGCATACCGTCGGCGCCAAGCATGCGAGCGTAAATGTAAGCGCGCAGCAGCACACCGGCATTGCCGTTGAAAGCGGAGAGCCTGCCGATGGAGTCGGGCCGGTCGTCCTCGCCAATCCAGCGGAAATGCGGGCCATCGGCCGAGACAATGGGCAGCGGCAGGAAAGGCAGCAGCCGGCTCGACACGCCGACCGGCCCGGCGCCGGGCCCGCCGCCGCCGTGAGGCGTGGCGAAGGTCTTGTGCAGATTCATGTGGATCACGTCGAAACCCATGTCGCCCGGCTTGACCTTGCCCAGGATGGCATTGAGGTTGGCGCCGTCGTAGTAGAGCAAGCCGCCGGCTCCGTGCACGATTTTTCGGATTTGTTCGATGCTGCGCTCAAAAACGCCCAGCGTGGACGGATTGGTCAGCATCAACCCCGCGGTCTGCGGGCCCACCGCTGTGCGCAACGCCCCGAGGTCCACGTTGCCGTCGCGCTGCGTCGGAATCTCCTTGACGGCATAGCCGCACATGGTCGCCGTCGCGGGATTCGTCCCGTGCGCCGCATCGGGAACGATGATCTCGGTCCGCGCGCTGTCGTTACGGGAACGATGGTAGGCACGGATCATTGCCACTCCGGCCAGTTCTCCCTGCGCCCCGGCCATGGGCGCAAGGCTCACGCCCGCCATACCCGTGACGTTACGCAACATCTCCTGCAACTCGTGCATGCAGGCGAGAAAGCCCTGGCCAGTTTCGTCCGGTGCCAGGGGATGGCGTGAGACGAAGCCCGGCAACATGGCCAGCTGGTTGCACGCGCGCGGGTTGTATTTCATGGTGCAGGACCCGAGCGGATAGAAATGCGTGTCGATGGAAAAATTGCGCTGCGACAGCCGCGTGTAGTGGCGCAGCGCATCCAGCTCCGACACCTCCGGCAAAGCCGGCGCAACTTCCCGCAGCAGGCTGGCCGGAAGATCCGTCGGGAACGGGGCGTCCGGAGCCTGCAGACGGGCGCGGCGCCCGCTACGGGAAAGCTCGAAAATGAGCGGGCAGGAATTGTGTATTTCCATCGTCGGCAAGGGGCGCAACGCTAACCGCTGATCGCTACCGCATCATTTCAATGCTGAAAGCGCGGCGGCGCAGTTCGCCCTTTTTCGGCAGATTGCCGGCCACGGTGACGGGATTGCCCTTGAGCGTTACGGTTGCCATTTGTTTCTCCTTGGTTGGACTGCTTTTCTTGGTTGGGGCTTGACGGAAATCTTCAGGACTTCAGCATGCCTCCGCAAGCGCTGAAGCATGGGCATCGAGGTCGGCATCGGTCTTGGTCTCGGTGGCGCAGATCAGCAGGGCGCTGCCGAGTTCCGGGTAGTCGTTCGAAACGTCGTAACCACCGAGGATGCCCCTGCGCCGCATGTGCGCGAGGACTTCAGCTGCAGGCCGCGGCAGGCCGAGCACGGTTTCATGGAAAACAGGGCCGCTGAAAAGACG
>CAYODB010000003.1:32101-37216 GCA_964402495.1 uncultured Bordetella sp. | reverse complement strand
ACGTCGCACGCCGGGTATACGGATTGCCCGCCGCATCAGGGCTTCGAGATTGGCGTGCGACTGTGCCGCGACGTTTCTCAATCCTTCAGGCCCCAGGATCGCCATGTAAATCGTTGCTGCGGTCACGGCCAGTCCCTGGTTGGTGCAGCTGTTCGACGTGGCCTTGGAGCGGCGGATGTGCTGCTCGCGAGCCTGCAGCGTAAGCGTGAAGCCGGAACGTCCGTCGAGGTCGACCGTTCGTCCGACGATGCGGCCCGGCATCTGGCGCACCAGGGATTGCTTGCACGCCATGAATCCAAAGTAAGGCCCGCCGTTTGCCAGCGGTACGCCCAGAGGCTGGCCTTCGCCAACAGCGATATCTGCGCCGGCTGACCCCCATTTCCCCGGGGGTTTGAGCAATGCCAGCGCCATGGGATTGACGCAGGCGATGGCAAGCGCGCCGCGCGATCCGGCCCAGTCGGTAAGCGCGTCCACGTCTTCGAGGCTGCCGAAGAAATTTGGCTGGGGCACGACCAGGGCGGCCACATCCTCGCCGGCCTGGGCCTCGACGGATTCAACGGAAAGACGGCCGTCGCGTGCATCGAAGGGCACTTCGACAATATCGATGCCCTGGCTTGAAACAATGGTCCGCACAACCTGGCGATAGCGCGGATTGATGCTGCGTCCGATGAGCACTCTGCGCGACGATTTGTGCAAACGCACCGCCATCAGGACCGCTTCGGCCAGCGCCGAGGCGCCGTCATACAGGCTCGCATTGGTTGCATCCAGCGCAGTGAGCGACGCCATCATGCTCTGGTATTCGTAGAGCAACTGCAATGTGCCCTGGCTGGCCTCGGCCTGGTAGGGCGTATACGCGGAATAGAACTCCCCGCGCGTGGCGATCTGCCATACCGCTGAGGGAATGTGGTGCTCATACGCGCCGGCGCCGATGAAATTCAGGAACTCACCGTCGCGGCGGGCGCGTTCGTTAAGCAGCCGGGCTACTTCCATTTCCTTCATGCCGGGCGGAATGCCCGTCGGCGCAGCCGTCTTGAGCGCCTGGGGTATCTCGTCGAACAGTGCCTCGATGCTCCCGACCCCTATGATCGCGAGCATTTCGCGGACGTCTTCTTCGGTATGGGGGATGAACGGCATGGGTAGTGGCTAGTGGCTAGTGGCTAGTGAACAGCATCGCGCAACAAATGGCCTACGTAACGCTGGTCATGCCATCGAGACCCTATTTCGATTCGACTTCGACGAGCTTCTGGTAGGCAGCGGCATCGAGCAGGGAGGCAAGCTCCGCGGCATCGGCCGGCTTGAGCTTGAACATCCAGGCCTGGTAGGCGCCCTGGTTGATTTTCTCGGGCGCCGTTTCGAGTTCCGCATTCACCGCCACCACTTCGCCGCCGATGGGCGCATAGATATCGGATGCCGCTTTCACCGATTCCACCACGCCGCATTCCTCGCCTTTGCGCAGATTGCGCCCGACTTTCGGATTCTCGACGAACACCAGATCGCCCAGCAGATCCTGCGCATGGTGGGTGATGCCTACGGTCGCGTTGCCGTCCGCGTCCAGCCTGACCCATTCGTGGCTGTCGGAGTACTTCAGATCGGCGGGAATGGACATGATTCGCTCCTGGGATTCAGCGGGGTTCGACAAAGGCGGGAAAATCCACCAGCAGGCTGTGGCCGCGGCGTACAAAGGGACATTTTACAGTCCTTGCCGCCAGCCACTTGTCGCGGACGCTCACTCTCACCTGCTGATCCGGCAGCACCGCAACGGGAAGCCGGGCGAGCGCGATGGAAGTTTGCAGCGTGGGCGAAAAGCTTCCGCTGGTGGTAAAACCCGGTCCGCCAGGTGTTTCCACAGGCTGGTGCGCGCGCAGCACGCCACGCTCTAGCAGAACAAGGCCCAGCATGCTCGCGCGACGCGGGCTGGAGGTTAGCGCTTGCTTGCCGATGAAATCGCGTGGGCTCTGCAGGTCGACCGTCCATTCCAGTCCGCATTCGAGCGGCGTCACGGCTTCATCCATGTCCTCGCCGTACAGATTCATGCCCGCCTCCAGCCGCAAAGTATCGCGGGCGCCCAGTCCTGCGGGCGCGACACCGTTCCCCAGCAAGGCATCCCACACTTTTCCAGCCCTGTCAGCAGGCAGCATCAGTTCAAATCCGTCCTCCCCCGTGTAGCCGGTGCGGGCAATGAGCAGGTCCGTGACTTCAGCCGCGAAAAAAGGTTCGAGCCGTTCGCTCGCCGCTTTCGCTTCCGGCAGGGCGCGCCATACTTTCTCCCGCGCCGCAGGCCCCTGCACGGCGATCATCGCCAGATCGCGCCGCGGACCAATCGTCAGGGGTCCGGGCATATCCTGCGACTGCTCGCCCATCCATGCAAGGTCCTTGTCCGCGGTCGCCGCATTCACGACCACACGGTAGCGGCGTTGATCGAGAAAGTAGACGATCAGGTCGTCGATTACGCCTCCCTCCTGGTTGAGCATGCAGGAATAGAGGGCCTTACCCGGCTTCTGCAGGCGATCCACGTTGTTTGCCAGCAGCTTCAGAAGAAAATCGCGCGCGCCATCGCCCGCAATGTCGACCGCCAGCATGTGTGAGACATCGAACATGCCGGCGTCCCGGCGCACGTTCTGATGTTCCGCTATCTGCGAGCCATAGTGCAGCGGCATTTCCCAGCCGCCGAAGTCGACGAGCCTGGCGTTCAGGCCGCGATGCGCTGCATTGAGTGGCGTGACTTTCAGGTTCATGGATAGAACAGGTACAGGCGATAGCCGGCGGCTCGTAGTTCGCCGGTGTTGAGGAACAGATGCACCGGCAATTCCGCGCCGGGCTTGATTGCGGTTCCGGTCACCGCCTCTGAAAGATACTCGGGGGGGAAAAAGATGCGCCGGGCAATCGCCTGGTCCTGGCCGTCGGTCAGGGTGAGCTCGAACGCCGGATGGGCTAGGTCGACCGGCGCCCTGTTGCGGATGGAAACGGTCAGTTCGATCTCGTTGGGTATGCCCGCTTCCACGGCCTTTAGGTCGGAAGCCTCGATATGCAGGAAGCTGGACAGCGCTGGCGAAGCCATGCTGCAACCGATGGCGGCGCAAACCTGTTCGTAGAGTTTGCGGGTTTGCGGCAAGGTCAACGACAACTCCGTGCGGAAGACATATGCGGACTGTGCGGCAAGCGTAACCAGAAGCAGCGCCGATAATCCGAGCCACAGGCCGGTGCGCGTCGGTGTGGCGGGCATGCGAAATTCCCACTCGTAGAGGCTGGCCGCGGGATCGGTGCGCGGCAGGGACGTTGAGGCCTTTTCGGTAGGAAAATCTGTGGCCGCCACGCCCAGTGGCGCCGGTATTGCCGCTGCCGACAATGGCTCCATCGCAACCTGGGTTGCCGCGGATTCCTGACGGGGCTCCTGCGCGGTCAAGCTTGAAAAAGCGTCGAACACCTGGCTGCAGAATCCGCAACGCACCTGTCCGCCGGAACTCTGCAGCTGCTGCGTCGTTACCCGGAAGGTGGTCTTGCATTCGGGACAGCAGGTGAACAGGTTCATGCGCGTCTAACCACGCTTGACGCCGCTCACGCGAACCCAGCCTTCCCTCGCGGCCAACGGGTCGAGGTCGAACCAGCGGACATAGTCGGCAGCAACCGCTTCGGCCTGGGATAGTAGGATTCCCGAAAGCACAATGCGTCCTCCCGGATGGACAAGTTCTGCGAGCAGCGGAGCAAGGACCCTTAGCGGGTTGGCCAGAATATTGGCAACGACAACGTCCGCAGGTTCTGGCCTGGGGTCTTCAGCACGTAAAAACCGGGCGTCAACGCCATTCCTTTGCGCATTGTAGCGACTGGCGATGAGAGCCTGCGGATCGATATCCACGCCTGTGACGGCTGCCGCGCCAAGGCGGGCGGCGGCTATGGCGAGGATGCCGGAACCGCAGCCGTAATCGATAACACTGCTGCCCGGAACGAGATGGCGGTCCAGCCAGTCGAGGCAAAGGTGCGTCGTCGGATGGCTGCCGGTGCCGAATGCCAGTCCGGGATCGAGCACGATGTTGATCGCCGAGGGATCCGGCGCCGCGTGCCAGCTCGGCACGATCCACAACCGGGCGGAAACCTGTATCGGTGCGAACTGGTTCTGGGTGAGGCGTACCCAGTCCTGTTCTTCCAATTGCGCAATCTGATATGGAGGAACCGGCAGGACGCCTGCGAGCGCGCAAGCCCGCACCAGAGTTCCGGCCACATCGATCAGAGGATCGAACAATGCCAGCAGCCGGTTGTCGGCGAATACCACGTCGATCTCCGCGCCCGGTTCCTGGAAGATCGGCGTTTCGGCGTCGGTTCCCGCATGGGCGTCGGCGACGTCCACCGACAGCGCGCCTTCTTCGAGCAAGGCATCTGACAGCGCCACAACCTGCGCGGCATCGACTTTCAGTTCCAGCGCAAGCCACACAACGGCGTTCCTTCGCGAAAGCGGGACTTACTCTACCTTGCTGTATTTGGAAAGTTTCTCTTCCAGATAATGGATGCTGGTGCCGCCCCGCATGAAGGACGTGTCGAGCATCAGCTCCTGGTGCAGCGGCAGGTTGGTCTGAATGCCCTCGACAATCATTTCAGAGAGCGCGATGCGCATGCGGGCAATGGCCTCCTCGCGCGTATCGCCATAGGCAATCACCTTGCCGATAAGGGAGTCATAGTAAGGGGGGACGAAGTAGCCGTGATAGGCGTGCGAATCGACGCGAATCCCGGGGCCGCCCGGCACGTGCCAGGAAGTGATGCGTCCGGGCGAGGGCGTGAACTTATACGGGTGTTCGGCGTTGATCCGGCATTCGATCGCGTGGCCGCGGAAGGTGATGTCCTTCTGCCGGAACGGCAGCTTTTCTCCCGCCGCGACCCGGATCTGGGACTTGACGATATCGACGCCGGTAATCATCTCGGTGACCGGATGCTCCACCTGCACCCGGGTATTCATTTCGATGAAAAAGAACTCGCCCTTTTCGTAAAGGAACTCGAAGGTGCCTGCCCCGCGGTAGCCGATTTTGCGGCAGGCTTCGGCGCAGCGTTCGCCCACTCTGACGCGCTCTTTTATCGAAATCAGCGGTGCCGGCGCCTCCTCGATGATCTTCTGGTGACGCCGCTGCA
>CAYODB010000003.1:0-32091 GCA_964402495.1 uncultured Bordetella sp. | reverse complement strand
CATCGAACAGTCGCGATCGCCAAGATAGACGGCATTGCGATGCTCGTCCGCCAGGACCTGGATTTCCACATGGCGCGGCGTCTCCAGGAACTTCTCCATATATACGGTCGGATTGCCAAAGGCGTTTTTCGCCTCCTGGCGGGTCATGGTCACCGCATTGATCAGGGCGGCTTCGGTGTGCACCACACGCATGCCGCGGCCGCCACCACCGCCTGCCGCCTTGATGATGACCGGGTAGCCGATCTTGCGTGCGATCTTTACGATTTCCTGCGGCTCTTCCGGCAGCGCGCCCTCGCTGCCGGGGACCACCGGTACGCCGGCCTTGATCATCGCGTTCTTGGCGCTGACCTTGTCGCCCATCATGCGTATGGTTTCCGGACGCGGACCGATGAATACGAAGCCACTTTTCTCGACCCGTTCGGCGAAGTCCGCGTTCTCGGAAAGAAAACCGTAACCTGGATGGATGGCTTCGGCGTCCGTCACTTCCGCCGCACTGATGATCGCGGGAATGTTGAGATAGCTCTCGGCTGAAGCCGCCGGCCCGATGCATACCGACTCGTCGGCCAGACGCACATACTTGGCTTCAGCATCCGCGACCGAGTGCACGGCAACGGTCTTGATGCCCAGTTCGCGGCAGGCCCGCTGCACGCGCAGGGCGATTTCACCGCGATTGGCAATGAGTATTTTTTCGAACATCTGGGTTCCGGAACCGCGGCGGGGCGAACCCGCCGCGAAGAATCAGCCAATTATAAAAAGCGGCTGGCCGTATTCGACCGGCTGGCCATTCTCGACGAGGATCGCCTTGACCGATCCGCCCTGGTCGGCCTCGATCTCGTTCAACAGCTTCATCGCCTCGATGATGCAAAGGGTGTCGCCGGCATTCACCGACTGGCCCATTTCCACGAAGGGCTTGGAGCCGGGTGCGGAGGAAAGGTAGAAGGTTCCAACCATGGGCGATTTCACCACGTGCCCTTCCGGCACCGCGGGCACTTCGGGTGCGACGGCGGCAACAGCTGCAGCGGCAGCGCTGGGTGCGGCGGCAACGGGCGCCGCGTGGGGCATATTCATCACCGTGGTCTGCATCGCGTTGCCGATGCGGTTGATGCGGACCTTTTCCTCGCCCTCGGTGATCTCCAGCTCTGCAATTCCCGATTCCTGGACCAGGTCGATCAGCTTTTTGAGTTTTCTCAGATCCATGGTGTTCTCGCTCCCGGGTTGCTGGACTCTTATTTTGTCGGTGCGGACGTCACGAACTGCTCGAGTGCATAGTCATAGCCCTTCGAGCCCAGGCCGCAAATAACGCCCACGGCCTGGTCGCTGAAATACGAATGCCGCCTGAACGGCTCGCGGGCATGCACGTTCGACAGGTGGACCTCGATGAACGGAATGGCGACCGCAGCCAACGCATCGCGCAATGCCACGCTGGTATGGGTGAAGCCGGCGGGATTGATAATGATGAAATCCACCGCAGACCTGGACTGTTGCACCCGGTCGATCATTTCCGCTTCGGAGTTGCTCTGGAAACTGTTGAGTTTGACCCCGGCTTTCGCCGCTCGTGCCGCAAGACGCTTGTTGATGTCGGCCAGAGTCTCCCGTCCGTAGATCTTCGGCTCACGCGTGCCGAGTAGATTGAGGTTGGGGCCGTGCAGTACCAGTACACTCCTGGACTTCTTCGCTGCCGAAGACGCCACGTTCCCGCCTTTCGACGAATTTCAATTCGGGCAATTTTGCCGCAAGTTCAACGAATTTGTCCAGATTTAGCGCTTTTTAAACAACTTGTCTTCTCGCTGGCGGTACTCATGTCCAGGAATGGATGCATCGGGACTCGCGATATCACCTGGCTCCCATGGCGGGCCATGGACTATGACGAGCGTCTAGAGTGAGAAGTCGATTAATCCGGTTGTTTGGACGAAATTACTGGAATTTTGACGCGTTTTAAGGTCCTTATCGCAGGAGATCTAAAGCAGGGGCTCAACCAAGGAGTTCAATCTTTTCTCGTCCAGTATCCCTGATTCTGACGACACCCACTTCCCCTCCCGGTCCAGGATCACAGTGAAAGGCAGCCCACCAGCCTGATTACCGGCCTGCTTTGCAATCTCGACAACTGTCATATCAGCAAGCAAGACGGGATAGTTCATCCGGTATTTAGCAGCAAATTGCCGTACTTTGTCGGGTTGATCGGCGGCGATACCTACAAATTGAACGCCTCTAGCCCCGAGCTTTTCCTGCATCCGGATGAAATCCGGAATCTCTTTTAGACAAGGCGGGCACCAAGTCGCCCAGAAATTGACCACGAGCACGCTCCCTCGCCATTCGGCAAGGGAACGGGAACGGCCCTGAAGGTCCGGAAAGAAGGCTGCCATAAGGGGTTTGATGTCGACCGGATCCCGCGCCCCGGTCTGACTGAAGATATAGCCGGAAACCAGGGCGGCCACCGCAACCACGGCAAAAAGGGCGGGGCGCGCGCTCACCGGTTGATTACCGCATCCAGAACCCGCGTGAACCGTTTGGCCGACTGGAAGCCGATGACCCGGGTGTCCTTAAGCTCCGTCCCCTGACGATCGAAAAAAATGATTCCCGGTGGACCGAACAGGCCGAAATGCGCCAGCAGCGCCTTATCGTTCTCGTTGTTGGCGGTGACGTCGGCCTGCAGCAGCAGCATTCCGCCCAATCGCTGGCGCACCCCTTCATCGCTGAACGTGAAGCGCTCCATTTCCTTGCAGGACACGCACCAGTCGGCATAGAAATCCAGCATCACCGGGCGTCCGGCGCCTGCCACGGCGGCATCCAGTTCTGGCAGGGAACGCACCCGCACAAACGGCGTATGCGACAAAACCTCCGCGCCGGCACCCGGGCGCAGGCCGGAAAGCGGCTGCAGAATGTCGCGGCCACCGGTGAGGGCGCCCACAAGCAGCGCTATGCCGAGCAGCAGCGCCATAACGCCCACGCCTTTCCATAGTCTGCGGAAACCACTCGCGCCCGGCGGCAAGGCGTCAATGGCATGCAGGTAAATGGCCGAGACGATCAGCAGCGTCGCCCACAACAACATATGGGCAACGGCCGGAATCACAGGTGAAATGATCCAGATCGCTGTTGCAAGCAGTAAAACGCCGAACAGGTTCTTCACCGATTGCATCCACGCTCCCGCTTTCGGCAGGAGCTCACCGGCGGACGCTCCGATCACCAGCAAGGGCAATCCCATTCCGATCGCCATGGCAAAAAGGGCAGAACCGCCCAGGACCATGTCTCGCGACTGGCTTATGTAGAGCAAGGCGCCAGCGAGGGGCGCGGCGACGCAGGGGCCGACGATAACGGCGGAAAGGATACCCATCAGGAACACACCGGTCAGCGTGCCGCCCTTGATCCGGTTGCTGGCCGTGCTCAGCCTGCTCTGCAGGGCGGAGGGCAACTGCAGTTCAAAAAAGCCGAACATGGAAATCGCCAGTACGACAAACACCAGGGCGAACGCACCCAGCACCCAGGGATTCTGCAATGCGCTCGACAACAGGGTGCCGGTGACGCCGGCGGCGACACCGGCAATTGCATAGGCCAGGGCCATCCCCAGCACGTATGTTGCGGAGAGCCCGAGACCGCGACCGCGCGTCATATGTTCGCCCTGGCCGGCGATGATGCCGGACAGAATGGGAATCATCGGCCACATGCACGGGGTCAGGGACAGGAGCAGGCCAAAGCCGAGGAAGCTTGCAATGACCAGCACGAAGTTGCCGCCTCTGAGCAGGCCGGCGATCCTGCTGTCGTCGGCAAGTGTCGTGGAGTCCGATGAAACGGACTCCGACGCCGAAGCCGTGGCCTGCGACCCGTCGGCAACGAACGCCAGCGGGAAGGTCTTTTTTTCGGGTGGGTAGCACAGACCCTTTTCGCTGCAACCCTGATAGCCAACCTCGAGCGTGAAGGGACCGCTCGCCGGATTCTTGAGGCGCACCACTGCCTGAAAGGGCTGGTGGAAAACTTCCGTATCGCCGAAATTCGGATCCTTTTTCTTTTCCCCACGCGGCAGTTGAACGGAATCGATACCCGCCCCGGCTGCAGCGTCGACAGCAAAAGTAGTCTTGTCCCGATAGAGGTAATAGGTTTTCGCTGGCGCAAAACGCACCACCACGGTCTGCGCATCAGGCATGCGGGCTTGCACTTTAAAAGCCTGGTCGACAGGCAGGAATCCGCCGTCATCCTGCCGGGCTGGCACCGGATCGCTCAGCCTGGCCAGCAGCCCCTGCGATTTGCGCTGCGGGACCACTGAGCTTTCCGCGCTA
Source organism: uncultured Bordetella sp. (assembly GCA_964402495.1). GTDB lineage: Bacteria > Pseudomonadota > Gammaproteobacteria > Burkholderiales > JACQAP01 > JACQAP01. The sequence continues at coordinate 27,820 of CAYODB010000003.1, read as the reverse complement.
GCCTCGGCGGCCGGCAGGATTTCCACGTTGTGTGTTTGCGGCGGATAACAGATGCCCGCATCGGCGCAGCCTTGTGATACCGCTTTAAGCGTGGCGCCGGTCCGAAGCGGTGCCGACAACTGCAGACTCAGCACGATCTCGCCGCGATAGGTTTCTACCTTGCCGAAAAACTCATCCTCGTGAACGACACCGCGTGGCAACTTCGGTCGCTCCAGTCGCACGGAACCCGCCTGCATTGCGAAGCTGAACTTGTCGCGATAAAGGTAGTAGCCGTCCGCAATGCGGTAACGCACCTCTATCTGGCCAGGTTCGATCAATTGCGCGGATACGCGAAACGCCTCTTCGGGTCCGAGCAGGTCAATGGCCCGCGACGCTGGCGCGGCAAAGAATGCCGCTGGGGCCAGGAGCATCCAGCAGGCACGGGCAAGGAAGAAGCGAAGGATCATCGAAAGGGAAAGACCGTGTCCGGTTTCAGGCGGTCTCGGCGGCTACCCATTCCAGGTAGGGTGCCAGTCCGTCCACGACAGGGACACTGACGATTTCGGGAAGTTCATACGGGTGATTGGCGCGAATTGCGGCTTCCAGCTTGCGATACGACGCGGCTGCAGTCTTGATCAGCACCGGCACTTCGGATGCCGTTTCGACCTGGCCCCGCCAGCGGTAAACCGAGGTGCATTCGGATAGCACATTCACGCATGCCGCCAGCCGCTGGTCGACCAGCAAGCCCGCCAGCTTCAGGGCGGACTCCCTGTCGGGAAGGTTCGTCAGCACCACGATGACGCCGGCGTATGTTGCGGACAATTCATTCCCCTCGACGGATTGTTCGAAACCCCACAGGAGGTGGGGTCAGGCCCCGGTGCGGGCTGCGGAAACGCCCTGCGCCACCGACGGATAACGCAGGCTCACGCGCAGCTCCTTCTTCAGCCGGCCGTTGGCAAGGCGGCGCGACTCGCGCATGAAGGACAGCATGTTCGCGGGTATCACTTCCTGGGCCGCTTCCCAGGTAATGCGCGGCGGGTGCGGCAGTCCGAACTCGTCAGCAACCAGGTCGAAATAGTCGCCCATCTTCATCCAGCTGTCGTCAGAGGCGTTGTACGCGCGTCCGGCACGCGCGCGGCTCAGCGCCGCGATGACGATGCGGGCCAGGTCGTCGGCGTGGATGTGATTGGTATAGGGATCCTGTTCCGCGTTAAGTACCGGCGTTCCGGCCTTCAGACGCGCGAGCGGCAAACGCTCCGCCGAGTAGATTCCTGGCACGCGCAGGATGCTGACATGCACCCCATTCTCGACGCCCCAGGCGCGCAACCGCCGTTCCGCATCAACGCGGCGCCTGGCACGGTCGTTCGACGGTCTGACTCGCCGCGTCTCATCCACCACCGCGCCACCACAATCGCCATAGACTCCGCTGGTACTGATGTACACCAGTCGCTGTGGTAGACTGCCGCCCTTTGCCAGCGCCCTGATGAGATTGGCGGTGCGGACATCGCGAATACCCGCGCCCTGTGGCGGGGCGAAATGCACCACGTCCTGCGCCAGCCCCGCGAGCCGGCCCAGAGTTTCGGGATGATCCAGATCTCCGGTTACCGGAATGATTCCATCGGCGCGCAGGAGTGCGTGCCTGTCTTCAGAACGCGTGAGCGCATAAACACGCCAGCGACCGCGCAAGGCACGCACAGTGCGCAGACCGACGTCGCCGCAGCCGACAATCAACAATCGTCTCATGCGCGCATTTTACCCCGGAGCCGATTGGCGGACGGGAAAGAGTAGGCAGAGCCCATGTCGCACCAGATCACCATCAAGCCCAGTAACCATGTGGTCATCGCCAACGAAGGGGAAACCGTACTCGGCGCAGCCTTGCGCGAAGGCATTACCCTGCCCTATGGATGCCGCAACGGTGCCTGCGGATCGTGCAAGGGCAAGATCCTCGAAGGCAGCGTCGACTACGGTCACTCGCAGTCGCATGTGTTGGCGGAATTCGAGAAAAAGGCCGGGCTCGCGCTGTTCTGCCAGGCACGGCCGCTGTCGGACCTGGTCATCGAAGCGCGGGAAATCAGCGGTGTCGGCGAATTGCAGATCCGCAAGCTGCCATGCAGGGTTCAGGAAATCCACAAGGTTGCGCCGGACGTCGTCGTACTGAAACTAAAGCTGCCGGCCAACGAGCGCCTGCAGTTCCTGGCCGGCCAGTACATCGACATCCTCATGAAGGACGGCAAGCGCCGCTCCTACTCGATGGGCAATCCGCCCCACGACGACGAGTGCATCGAATTGCACGTGCGCAACATGACGCAGGGCGCCTTTACCGAGTACGTTTTCAGCCGGATGAAGGAAAAAGACATCCTGCGCTTCGAGGGCCCGCTGGGCACATTCTTCCTGCGCGAGGATTCGGACAAGCCGATGATATTCGTTGCCAGCGGCACCGGCTTTGCGCCGATCAAGAGCATCATCGAGCATGCCTTGCACCTCGGCACCACGCGGCAGATGGTCCTGTACTGGGGCGGACGCCGCCCCGTGGACATCTACATGGGCGAACTCGCCGCCCGCTGGCAGGAGGAACAAGACAATTTCAGTTTCATTCCGGTAATTTCGGATGCCGCGGCGGAAGATAACTGGAGCGGACGTACCGGTTTCGTGCACCGCGCGGTGATGGAGGATTTCCCGGACATGTCCGGTTATCAGGTTTATGCCTGTGGCGCTCCCATCGTGGTCGAGTCCGCACACAAGGATTTCACCGGCCTGGCGAAGCTGCCGGAGGAAGAGTTCTACTCCGACGCGTTCACGCCCTCGGTCGATCCCCAGCCTGCTGGCTGAAACCTCTACATGCTCACCGCAGAGGCGCGGAGGCGCAGAGGGTGCGCGGAGGAAACCAAGGCAAGAATTGGCTGGTTGAATCACCTCACCTGCCTCGATAGCAACCAGTATTGAATCCGGTCGAGTACTTCTCTGCGGGTTTTTCTCTGCGGGTTTTTCTCCGCGCCTCAGCGCCTCTGCGGTGAAATCGGATCTAGCCGCTGTTGCGAAGTCCCGCCGCAATGCCATTGATGGTCAGCAATATCGCCCGCCTGATGCGCTCGTGGGTTTCCCCCGCGCGGTAACGGCGCAGCAATTCGACCTGCAGGTGATTCAGCGGATCGATATAAGGCGAGCGGTTGCGCAATGACCGCGACAGCGCCGGGTTCGCCTCCAGCAACTCGCTCTGGCCAGTGATGGCCAGCAGGTGACGCACGGTGTTGTGCCACTCATCCTGGATGCGCTGAAAAATCCCCTCGCGCAACTGCGCGTCGCCGACCAGCTCCGCATACCGCGACGCAATGCTGATGTCGCTCTTGGCCAGCAGCATGTCCATGTTCGAAAGCAGTGAACGGAAGAAGGGCCAGTCACGATACATCTCGCGCAGCAGTTCGATGCCGGCGTCGCCGCGATGGCGGATCAGTTCTTCAACGGCTGCTCCGAATCCATACCAGCCCGGCAACATGATGCGCGACAGGGACCACGAAAACACCCACGGAATCGCACGCAAGTCTTCGATGGCGTCGGATTTCTTGCGCGACGCAGGCCGGCTGCCTACGTTGAGGTCGGCTATTTCGGTGATGGGCGTGGCGGTGCGGAAGAACTGCACGAAGCCCGGCGTTTCGTACACCAGGTTGCGATAGGCGGCAAATGCTGTCGCGCTCATTGCCTCCATGACTTCCATGTGGGCAGGCTTCTCGCTGCTGACCGGCTTGAGGAGAGTGGCCTCCAGGGTCGCCGCGACCAGGGTCTCGAGGTTGCGCCGGCCGATCTCGGGGTCGGAGTACTTGCTGGCGATGACCTCGCCCTGCTCTGTAATGCGGATCTGGCCGGCAACACTGCCCGGTGGCTGCGCCAGTATGGCCTGATAGCTCGGTCCGCCGCCGCGTCCGACAGTACCGCCCCGGCCATGGAACAGGCGCAACCCGATACCGTAATGCTCGAATACCTTCACCAGTTCCACTTCCGCTTTGTAGAGCTCCCAGTTCGCCGTCAGGAAGCCGCCATCCTTGTTGCTGTCGGAGTATCCGAGCATCACTTCCTGGACGTTGCCGCGGCTGGCCAGCAGCGCACGGTAGTAAGGAACAGAGAACAGCGCATCCATGATTGGACCGCAGCCGCGCAGATCCGTGATGGTTTCGAACAACGGGATGATGTTGACGTCCAGCCGCGGCTTCTCGCCCGGGAGCAGCAGGCCGGCCTCTTTGAGCATCAACGCCACTTCCAGCAGATCGCTGACGCCGTCGGCCTTTGAGATGATGTAGTTCGGCAATGCCTTCGCGCCATAGCGGCGATGCATTTCCGCCGCGGTGTCGAGAATCGCCATTTCCTTGGCGGTATCCTCGCTGTAGGAAAGGAAGGGCGACCGCAGCAGGCGCGGAACCTGCAACTCTTCCAGCAGCCAGGCCCGGCGCGATTGCTCGTCCAGGTCCGCATAGCCCTCCCGCCTTGCGCCCAGTGCGAATAATTCGGCCACCACGTGTTCGTGTACGCCGCTGTGCTGGCGCATGTCCAGAGGCGCCAGGTGAAAGCCGAAGATCTCTGCCGCGCGCTGCAGGATGCGCAGGCGTCCGGTCGCGACCCGGCGCGAGCCGTTCGCAGCCAGGGAATCAGCCAGAACCGCGAGGTCGCGCGCGAACTCGCCGCTTTCGGCGTAGGGCTGCGCGTCGGCAACCGCGCGCCGGCCCGGAAGTGGGTGATCGAGCTTGATCGAGGTCGCGGCCAGACGTGCATAGATGCCAGTCAATGCGCGCCGGTAGGGCTCATCGCGGCGGTGGTCGGAAGTATCCGGGGATCGAGCCGCCAGTGCTTCGAGCTCGGAGGTGGTCTCGACGATGCGTACCGATTGCGAAAGCTCCCCGCCCAGGCGGTGGATTTCCTCGAAATAGAAATCCATAGCCGTGGCGGAGTGCCTGTTCATGGCGCGGCGCATGACCTCGTGGGTGACAAAGGGATTGCCGTCGCGGTCCCCACCGATCCAACTGCCCAGCCTGATGTAGTGGCCGGTCGGCGCCTTGATCCCCCTGCCGGCCAGCAGGTCCTCGATCTCGCCGTACAGCCGCGGCAGCTGGCGCAGAAACGTATAGCGGTAATAGGAGAGACCGTTCTCGATTTCATCGGAAACAGTAAGCCTCAGTTCCCGCAGGATGCGCGTCTGCCACAGGGTGAGGACCACGCGTCGCAGCGCATCCTCGTTCTGCGCCACCTCGTCCGGTGTCATCTGAATGCGGTCGCGTTCGGTCAGCAGCCGGGCAATCTCGATCTGGCAGTCGAGAATGCTCTTGCGCTGCACTTCGGTGGGATGGGCTGTCAGGACCGGCGAAACCAGCGTGTTGCGGAAGAATGCCGCCACCTCGTCAGGACTGACGCCTTCAGCGCCGGCGCGTTCCAGGGCCAGGGCCATGCTGCCTTCCTGTGGCTGGGAGCCGGCGATCAGGTGCGCCCGCCGGCGCCGGTTGTGATGCTGGTCCTCGGCAATGTTGGCGAGTTGAGAGAAATAGCTGAAAGCCCGTACCACAGCGATGGTTCGCACCGGGTCCAGCTTGTTGAGCGTGGCTTCGAGTTCGCGCTTGGCTTCCGGGTCGCGGTCACGGCGGAAGCGGATGGCGTTCTGGCGGGTGCGTTCGATCAGGTCGAATACGCCCTCGCCTTCCTGCTCGCGCAGCGTGTCCCCGAGGATGCGTCCCAGGAGGCGGATGTCCTCGCGCAGGGGCAGTTCCTTGTCCGGCACGGTGGGATTCTGTACGGGAGCGTTCATCGGCTCTGGCGTGGGGCTGAATGGTTAGGGGGTCCTGCTTTGTGTGCTATCAAGCAAAGCCTGCGCCCGGCATTGTAGCTGCCTGTTTCGCCTGGGGCGCTTGCGGACATTGCCATCAGCCGGCCGTTCCGGCGGGTATGTCTGCTTACTGTTGGTGCGTGCTCAGAGCATCGGCCGGCGGCGCCCGCCCGCATGCTGCCGCAGCTGCCCCAATGTCACGTCCAGGGCCTTCTGGTAGTGGGCGGCGGCCTGCTCCACCCTGCCCTCACGCTCCAGCAAGCGGGCGAGTTCAAGGTGGGCGGAGTGGGTCGACTCGATCGAGAGGCTGGCATCCAGGTAACTGCGTGCCTTGCCCCACAAGCCCTGATGGGCGCACAGGCGTCCAAGCGTCAGCAACAGAACCGCGTCCTTACGGTGCAACTCAAGCCATTTCTCGGCCCACTCGAGCCGCTGCCTGACGTCGCTGCCGAGGCATTCCGAATAGAGTGCAATCAGCCCCTGGTCCCACACCCGCTCCACGCTCTGCTCGATGATGCGACGCGCGTCGTCGCAACCCCCGAGTTCGACAAAACAGGACGTTGCGGCGGCAGCGATGCGCGATTCAGATTTTTCCTCCTCCGGCAGCCGGTCCCAGTATTCGCGCAGCGATTTGATGTCCAATGCCTTGTGCTTCAGGCTTTCAATGATGGCCTGGCGGCGCAGTTGGGCCACCACCGGCCGCTCGAACACCTTGCGCTTTTCCAGCTGCGGGATCAGCGCCAGCACCCGGTCCCAGTTCTTCGCCATCTGCTGCGCACGCAATTCCAGGCGCAGCGCCGCAGTGTGCTTCTCAGGCAGTTGCCTGAGAACGTCCAGGGCGTCGTGGTAACGGCGTTCGTCCAGCAGCATCTCTACCTGTGCAATGAGCCGCATGCTGTTCTCGTCAGGGTTCGGGCTTGCCGCTCTGGCAAGATAGTCATCGCGCGCCGAGAACGCGCGCATGCCATGCGCCGCGCGTGCGGCGAGAACGGCCGACAGCGCCCGGGACTCGCCCGCTTTCAGCGCCGCCGCCGCGGCCTTTTCCGCCCTGCCGAAACGCCCCTCGAAGAAATTGATCAGCGCGTCATTGAAGTTCTCCCTGGCACGCGCGGCGTCGCGACGCTTGCGGAACTCCCGCACCCTGGCCGGCATAGTGATGGCGATCGTCACCGCACGCACCGCCACGTAAAGCCCTGCGGAGGCGGCGACCACCAGAAGCACGGCAAAATTGAAAGAAAGTTCGATGCGCCAGGGAGGCAGTACCACCAGCACGTAGCCATGGTTGTAGCGCGCGGCGACCACCAGTGCGACGGCAGCCGCAGCCAGTCCCACCAGCCAGATCAGTGCTCGCATCGGTTCAATTGCTCCACCTGGCCTGATTGTTCGACATGGGATTGCCGCGATATGAACTCAACGCAAGGTGCGCTCGCGCACCAGCCGGATGCTGCGCGCGGCGTCCAAGGTTGCGGAAATGTCCGGCAGTTCGATATTAACGTCGGCCTGCGCAAGCTGCCGGATTGCGGCTTGGGCTGTGGCGACGGTTTTGTCTTCGGTGTCGTAGTAGCGGGACAACCATTCGGAAGCGGCCATCAGGTCGGCCCGAAAACCGGTCTCGTCGCGCGCCAGCAAGGCAAGCCGCGCCCCGAGCAGGCGGATCTTCAGGTTCTCGCGCAGGAAGAAGGCCTGCCCGGGAGAAACCAGGGGCCCTTCCGGCTTCCGCGAGTTCTGGATGCGGATCAGGTCGCGAAAATCCTGCATGGTCTCTTTCCACAATAGCGCCCAGAACCCTGCCGGCGCCGGTGCCGCCGACGCTTCGCCACGCGAAGGACGCCGGTCCATTGACAGGGGGAGCGCATCCACCGAACTGGCGACGTGGTCCAGGCGTACCGCCATGCCGGTCACATCGACATACGGAGCCGCCTTCAGGCGTTCGATATCCCGGTTGATCGTGCGCCGCAACTGCGTGAGCTGGGGTCGGTCGAGGCGCGCGAGGCGCGCATCAGCGGTCTCCATTGCAATCAACGCCGCCCTGATATTTCCCGCGAGCTGCAACTGCTGGCTGGCGATCAGCAGAACCTGCTCGACTTCCGCCAGAGCCCATTCGTCCCGGCTGCTCGACATCTCCCTATACAGGGACTCCAGTGCGAGGCGCTGGTTCTGGGTCTCGATCATGCGCGCCTCGAGCTGGCCCAGGCGCGCCTCGGCGTCGCGCACTACGTCGCGCGACTGGCCCGCAATCAGACGGGTTTCGCGGCCTGCCGATTCCACCTCCGCCAGCCGCCGGGCGAGTTCCTGCTGGAGCGTGTCGAGCTTGCTGCGGCTGTCGATCCATTGCCATCCAGCAAAAACGCAGGCGGCGAGCGCCAGCAAAAACGCGAGCAGGGCGAGTCCCGCGCGCTTCCTGGGATGCGTGGTGGCGGGCGCTGGTGACGGCTGCGGTTCGTTTGTCTGTTCGGACATGCGGTTTCTTCAGGAAGCAGGGGTTGCTGCGTGTTCCGGCCGCACCCGGCCGAACCAGGTCTCGATTCCGGCGGCAAGCGCTTCGTCCCCGGCGCCGGTAACCATCAAGGCATGAGCGCCGTACTGGAAGGCTGCGGCCGCGACGCGTGGATGGGGCACGAACATCGGCGTACGGCGCACCCAGCGCAGGCCCGGTTCGCCGGCCATGCCGAAAAGATTCGCCACGATCTCGGCGCTGGTCGCAATGGTGGCGCCGATTTCACCGCGCCGCCAGCGCGGCAGCAGCGCCTGCATGTCGCCCTCCGGCCGCACGCGGCGGTAGCACTCGATGTATTCGACTTCGGCATCACGCGATCGGAGAGTGTCGCCAAGCAGTTCGCGCCCGCCCTCGCCCCGGAATATCGCGATCCGCCTGCCTGCGACCTGTTCCCGGGGCAGGACTTCCAGCAGTGCCTCGCTGTCGAAACCGGCCGGACCGGTGATGATCGCCCTCAGGCCGTCCTTTTTCAACCCGGATTTTTCCAGTTCGACGGCGGTCACGGGACCGATTGCAGCCACCCTCAGGTGCGCCGGCATGCCGCCGGCAGCCTCGATCAGGTTCATGCCGATGCGCGCGGCGTTTGGGCTGACGAAGATGGCGTAGTCGAAGCATGCCAGACGTTTGACACCAGCGGGCGCTTGCACGATTGGCTCGATCATCAGCGCGGGGAACAATACCGGTTCGCCTCCCAGGCGCCGGATGATTTCAGCGAGACTGCCGGCCTGGTGTACCGGCCGCGTCACCAGCACGCCGATACCGGCCAACGGCAGGTCCGGGGTTTGTTTCACGATTGCGGTCCATCGAGTGCGGCGAGGATTTCCCGCGCACCCTTGGCTATGAGCCTGTCCGCAAGCGCGGCGCCGAGTTCCATCGGAGAACTCGCAATTTCGGCCTGCAGTTCGTCGGCGACCAGCTTTTTGCCGTCGGGGCTGGCGACGAAGCCGCGCAGCCGGATGCGGCCTGCGCTCAGCTCCGCGTAACCGCCCAACGGCACCTGACAGCTTCCGGCCAGCGCGCGGCTGAGCGCCCGCTCAGCCTCGACACACCAGCGCGTCTCGAGATCATCGAGCGGCGCCAGCGCCTCGACCAGATCGGTGCGCTGTGCGCGGCACTCGATTCCCAGCGCGCCCTGTCCCACGGCGGGCAGGCTTTGCTCCGGCGTCAGAAGACAGGTGATGCGGGCCGCCAGGCCCAGGCGCTTGAGGCCCGCCGCCGCAAGAATCACGGCGTCATAGCGGCCATCGTCGAGTTTGCGCAACCGCGTCTGCACGTTGCCGCGCAGGGGTTCGACCTGAAGATGCGAAAAACGGGCGCGCAACTGGCTTTCGCGCCGCAGGCTGGAAGTCCCCACCCGGCCCCCCGGCGGCAGGCTCTCGAGGTCGCGATGCCGGTTCGACACAAACGCATCGCGTGGATCCTCGCGCGCGGTCACCGCGGCGATAACGAATCCGGATGGCAGATTCATCGGCACGTCCTTCATCGAATGCACGGCAATGTCCGCCTGGCCCGACTCGAGGGCGGTTTCCAGTTCCTTCACGAACAATCCCTTGCCGCCAATCTTGGAGAGCGACGTATCGAGGATGCGGTCGCCCTGCGTTGTCATGCCGAGCAGGCTCGTTTTCAACCCGGGGTAGAGGGCCAGCAGACGCGACCGGATGTGCTCCGCCTGCCACAGGGCTAGCGGACTTTCGCGAGTAGCGATGACGATACTGGATGGAACGGATCTCGGGCTGTACACGTTGGACAAGACCGGTCGATATGCCGCAAGCGCTAGGCTGGACAGCCGGTAAATCAGGGGCCGCTGCCGGTTGCAGGAGTGGCCCGGAGAATTTCCGGTGGAATTACTTTTTCAGCAGGCTGCGCAGCATCCATGCCGTTTTCTCGTGCACCTCCATGCGCTGGGTCAACAGGTCCATGGTCGGCTGGTCATTGGCCTTTTCCGCGGCGGGGAAGACCGAGCGCGCAGTGCGGGTGACGGCTTCGTGCCCGTCCAGCAGGATTTTGATCATGTCCTGCGCTGCGGGCACGCCCACCGTTTCCTTGATTGAGGCCAGCTTGGAGAACTGCGCATAGGTGCCGGGCGCCGGAGCGTCGAGCGAACGGATGCGTTCCGCGATCAGGTCGACATTGGTCCATATTTCCGTGTACTGAGTCTGGAACATCAGGTGCAGGGTCTGGAACATCGGACCGGTTACGTTCCAGTGGAAACTGTGGGTCTTGAGATAAAGCGTGTAGGTGTCGGCCAGCAACTTCGACAAGCCTTCCACGACCTTCTTCCTGTCAGCTTCCTTGATGCCGAGATTTGCAGCCATGCGTCACTCCTTGGGCAAGTGGATCCATGCGAACCCGGATGATAGGACAAATTCCGGCCGCATTCAGCCCCGGATGTTGCAGTTTTCGGCGTCAGCGATCACAACGCGTTGCGCCCCAGTTCCTTGACGATGTGCTGCTGGCGCCGGCTCACCGGCAGTCTCTCATCCAGTCCTTCCAGCACCACTACCCAGCGCGTCTCACCACCATCGACCGCCGCCTTCTGGAACCCTGCAACATGCGCTTTGGCAACCAGGCAACTGCGGTGAACGCGCACGAAATGCTCCGCGAACTCCTGCTCCAGGCGCGACAGGGGCTCTTCCAGAAGGTATTCCCGTTCCGCGGTGCGGATCGTCACATATTTGAGTTCAGCGCGCAGGTAAAGGATTTCCTTCACGGCTACAAGCAGGATCTTGCCGCGTTCCTGTACGGAGAGGTGGCTGCGGGCATCCGGCGAGATCTGCTGCAGGACATCCAGCCTCAGTGGCGTAATGGCGCGGGCGCGCGTCAGGGCATCGTGCAGGCGCCTGAGCCGGATCGGCTTGACCAGGTAGTCGACCGCATGCAGCTCAAAAGCCTTCAGGGCATAGTCGTTATAGGCGGTGGTGAAAATAACGGACGGCGGTTCTTCGATCTTGAGCAGATGCTGGGCAACCTCCAGCCCGTCCATCTCGGGCATGCGGATGTCGAGCAGGACCACGTCGGCTTCGACTTTCTGCAGCAGTGCCAGCAGTTCGCGGCCGCTCGCCGCCTCGCCGGCCACTTCCAGGGGGAACGAGCCGGCGCAATCCTCGAGCAGGTCACGCATGCGGCTGCGAGCCGGCGCCTCGTCGTCGGTAATGACCAGGCGCAAAGTCTGCGGATGCCGGCTCACGTGCGCTCCTTTACATAGGGCAGAGTGATGTGCACCTCGTAGGAATTGTCGCCGACGCTGGCCTTCAGACTGGCCTCCGCGTCGAAATGCAGATGCAGCCGCTCGCGGATGTTACCGAGCGCCATCTTGTTGCCGGAATGGTGGCTGCCTTCCTTACGGTACGGATTGCGCAGGACCATGTGGACTTCGTTGCGGACGTGGTAGATGTTGATGCTGACCACGCCGGGTTCGATCGAAGGCTCTATGCCGTGGTAGACGGCGTTCTCCAGCAGCGGCTGCAGCACCAGCGGTGGAACCAGCGCTTCCCCGGGCATGTTGTCCACATGCCAGTCGAGCTGCAGGCGTTCGCCCAGACGCAGCTGCTCCAGGCTCAGGTACTGGCGGCACAACTCGATCTCGTTTTGCAGGGGAACGAGATCGCGGTTGTCGGCCATCAGCACCCGGAACAGGTCCGCCATGTCCTCGAGGGCGGTTTCGGCGCGGCGCGGCTGGCTTCGCACCAGGGAGAGGACGGCGTTGATGCTGTTGAACAGGAAATGGGGTCGGATGCGTGCCTGCAGCGCCTGCAGGCGGGCCTCGGTGATGGCAGGCGACAGGGCGCGGCTGCGCAGGTTGAAATAGCCCAGCATTACCGCAGTGGCTACCGCGGTGAACAGCATTGCGCGCACCACGTCGGCAGTAGCGCTTTCGAACAGCGAGGAGGTGAACGACACCACGGCCGACGCAATAACCAGCTCGATCAGGATGACGAGCACGACCGCCACCTTATAGTCGAGGCGGTGCAGCCACCCGGTCACCAGACCCAGCACGACCAGGGACAGGATGACGATGGGCTGGACCAGGGCCGAGATGCCGAACCACTGGTCCATCAATATGTTCCAGCTCGATGCCTGGATCACCGCCGCGGCCAGAGTCATCGCAGTTGCCACGAGCAGGATGCGCAGCATGACCCCCAGATTGCGAAAATCCGGAAGAAGGTTCGGATAGCGGTTTTGATTTATACTTGCCATCGTCTGATTCAGGCTAAAAATCGCGCCAGAACAGGCGCTTAACGTTGTCATTGTGAACAGGGCAAAGCCTTAATGCAACCCAAGCAGAACACCACGGCCGGAACTGCCGCGGCAGCCCCGGCCAGGTCGTGGTCGGGGAGGTTCAATGAACCGGTCGCGGAACTGGTCAAGCGCTATACCGCCTCGGTGGACTTCGACAAGAGACTGGCGGAATTCGACATTGCCGGATCGCTGGCGCACGCGCGCATGCTCCATGCCGTCGGCGTACTCGGTGCGAAGGATCTGGCCGAGATCGATCGCGGCATGACCGAGATCCTTGCCGAGATCCGCGGCGGCAGATTCAACTGGTCGCTGGACCAGGAAGACGTCCATCTGAACATCGAGAAGCGCCTCACCGACCTCGTCGGCGACGCGGGCAAGCGCCTGCATACCGGCCGCTCGCGGAACGACCAGGTGGCGACCGACATCAGGCTCTACCTGCGCTGGGCCTGTGACGAGATCGCCGTATTGATCCGTACGTTGCAGGAGAGCCTGCTCGATCTGGCCAGCCACCACGTCGAAACCCTGATGCCGGGTTTCACGCACCTGCAGGTCGCTCAGCCGGTGAGCTTCGCGCATCACCTGATGGCGTACTACGAAATGCTGAAGCGCGATGCCTCGCGCTTTGCCGATTGCCGCGCGCGTCTCAACCAATTGCCGTTAGGCGCCGCCGCCCTCGCCGGCACCACTTTTCCGATCGACCGGGAACGGGTCGCGCGGGAACTCGGCTTTGACGGCGTTTGTGAGAATTCTCTGGATGCGGTCTCCGATCGCGACTTTGCGATCGAATTCTGCGCCTGCGCGGCCCTGGCGATGACCCACCTGTCGCGGCTGTCGGAAGAACTGATCCTGTGGATGAATCCGCGTTTCGGCTTCATTGACCTGGCCGACCGCTTCTGCACCGGTTCGTCGATCATGCCGCAGAAGAAGAACCCCGACGTGCCGGAACTGGCGCGCGGCAAGACCGGCCGGGTCAATGGCAACCTGGTGGCGTTGCTGACCCTGATGAAAGGCCAGCCCCTGGCGTACAACAAGGACAATCAGGAAGACAAGGAGCCGCTATTCGACACGGTGGATACGCTGACCGCTACGCTGAGAATCTACGCCGACATGATCGGCGGCATCAGCGTGAACAAGGAAGCCATGCGCCGCGCCGCACTGGAGGGCTATGCCACCGCAACCGACCTGGCCGACTATCTGGTGAAGAAGGGCCTGCCTTTCCGCGACGCGCACGAAGCCGTGGCGCGGGCGGTGCGCTACGCCTCGGAAAAGGGCAAGGACCTGGCTGAGCTCGGCATCGAGGAGCTCAAGGGCTTTTCCCCCGCGATCGAGGCCGATGCCCTGCAGAAGCTCTCGCTGGAAGGCTCGCTTGCCGCGCGCGACCACATCGGCGGCACCGCACCGTCGCAGGTGCGCGCAGCCATTGTTCGCGCACGTGCCGCACTGGCGGCCGGCTAAGGCGCAATCTTGCCCAATGGCGGTCAAGCTGCTAGATTCCGCGCAAATCTGACCCGTCCAGCGCGGCCTCCGGCCCGCTGGATTATTTTTTGATACACACAAAAAGTTACATGGGGGACCGAACATGGACAGGAAATTCCCACTTTGCCTGAAACTGCTCCCCGCCGTGCTCGCCGCGGCGGCACTGTGCATGCCGGCCGCCGGTTTCGCTCAGGACAAACCCATTCGTATCGGCCTTGTCACCTTCCTTTCCGGTCCCGCTGCCGGCCCGTTCGGCGTCCCTGCGAAAATCGCGGCGGAGGCGATCGTCGAATCGATGAACGCGGGCAAGGTGCCCGCGCCTTATGCGACCAAGGGTTTCGGCGGTACTCCGATCGAGCTGGCGATCATTGACGAGGCCGGCGGTGCCACCAAACAGGTCGCCGAGTTCCGCAACCTCGTCGAGCGTCAGAATGTCGACTTTGTGATCGGCTACATCGGCAGCGGCGATTGCCTCGCCATCGCCCCGGTCGCGGAGGAAATGAAGAAGCTCACCATCCTGTTCGATTGCGGAACCCCGCGCGTGTTCGAGGATGCGAGCTACAAATACGTGTTCCGCACCCGTTCGCACGCCACCATGGACGCGGTGGCCGGTGCCATGTACCTGCTCGACAACAAGCCGGGCATCAAGAACTACGGCGGCATCAACCAGAATTATGCCTACGGCCAGGATTCATGGGCCGACTTCACCGCCGTGATGTCGGCGCTCAAGCCCGACGCCACGGTCACGACATCCCAGATGCCCAAGTTCGGCGCCGGCCAGTACGGACCAGAAATCTCCGCGCTGCTGCAGACGAAATCCGACGTCATTCATTCCAGCCTGTGGGGCGGGGACCTCGAGGCCTTCATGCTGCAGTCGGTGCCGCGCAACCTTTTTGCCACCAACCAACTGATCCTGGTGGCGGGCGAACCCTACCTGCACCGGCTGCCAGGCAACATTCCGGACGGTACCATCATCGGTGCGCGGGGACCGAATGGAGCCTATGCGCCAAAGAGCGCGCTTAAGGACTGGCTGGTCCAGATCTACAAGCAGAAAGCGGAAATCGAACCGAACTATCCGGCGTACAGCGTGGCCATGGCTTTCCTGGGCCTGAAAGCGGCCTACGAAAAGGCCAAGGCAAGGAGCGGGGACGACGCCGAGCAGGTGATCAAGGCGCTGGAGTACTCGACCTTCGATACGCCGGCCGGCAAGGTAATGATGAAGCTGGGCAAGGGCCACCAGGCCGTCACCGGCACCGCCTACGGCGCGACGCGCACGGTCAACGGCCAGATCACGCTCGGCAACATCAAGTACTACCCGATCGAGCGCGTGCAGCCTCCCGAAGGCGTGAAGAGCCTGGACTGGATCAAGGACGGGATGAAACCCGGCAAGTGGTAAGCCTGCAAGCATAACGATGGGGCAACTCCTCGCAGTCGTCATCGACGGCCTGATTTACTCCTCCTGGCTGTTCATCATCGCCGTGGGGCTCACGCTGATCTATGGCGTGATGAAGATCCTGAACATCGCCCACGGCAGCCTGTACGCACTGGGCGCATTCACTTCCGTTTCGTTTACCAGCGCGTGGTTCGCGCACGGCTACCCTGTCATGGGAAGCTACGCAATGCTCGCGCTGGCGGCCGTCGTCGTCGGACTGGTGGCCGGGCCCATCATCGAGCGCGGCTTGCTGCGCTTCCTGTACGGCAAGGATGAAGTCGTTCTGGTTCTGGTGACCTACGCCTTGTTCCTGATCCTGGAGGACCTGATCAAGCTCGTGTGGGGCGTCGATCCGCTGTTTGTACAGGGACCGAAGGGCGAGACCCCCTATGCCCTGCTCGGTAATTTCGAAGTCGGCGGGCTGACATATCCGGTGTACAACTTGTTGCTGATCGCCGTGGCGATCGCCACGGCGGCAATCCTGACATGGGTGCTTGCCCGGACCCGGGCCGGCAAGCTCCTGATAGCCGTCATCCACGACCGCGAGACGGCAGCAGCAATGGGGATAGATGTCGGACGCACCTACTTCGTCACCTTCACGCTCGGCGCCATGCTTGCAGCCGTGGGCGGCGCGCTCACCGCGCCAACCGTCTCGGTGGTCACCGGCATGGGGGCCGAGGTCATCGTCATCGCCTTCGCCGTGGTGGTGATCGGCGGACTCGGTAGCCTGCCCGGCGCCGCGCTGGGCGCGCTCATCGTCGGGATGGTCCGCGCGGCATCCATTCATTACCGCCCTGAGCTCGAGCTCTTCGCGGTCTATTTTGTCATGGCGGTGGTGCTGATCGTGCGGCCGAAAGGCCTGTTCAGCGCGGCCGAGGTGCGCAAGATATGAGGCTCGATCGCACCACCATCACCATCGCGATCGTCACCGTCGTGCTGCTGGTCGCCGGCCCCATACTCCCCGCGTGGGTAATGTCGCTGATAAAAATATCCCTTTGTTACGGCATCGTCGTGCTGGGCATGCTGGTGCTGATGCGCACCGGACTGGTCTCTTTCGGGCACGGACTTTACTTCTGCCTGGGGGCGTATGCCGCGGCAGCGCACGACAGACTTGCGAATTCACTCGCCGAGCTCGGCGCCTCCAGCAACTGGTCGCTGGTACGCGGAACGCTGCGGTTGCCGAAGCTGCTTGTGGACGCGCTGACAGGCGTATTCGGACCGTATGACATGGCGGTCATGGTCGGATTTTCCATTGCAGTTACCGGGATCACCGCCTGGATCCTCGGCTTTCTCCTGCGCAAGTACCGGGATATTTTCTTCGCGATGCTCTCGCTTGCATTCTCGATGATCCTGTACGGACTGCTGGTCAAGAGTTCGGCGCTGGGTTCGACGGACGGCTTCAACATCGCTGCCCGGGGTCTGCTGGGTGTCGGGCTCGCGGGGGATTCGCTCCGCCACGCGATATACGTTGTCATCGTGGTGGTGACGATGCTGTCGGCCTGGCTGATCAACCTCTACCTGCGCAGCCACCGGGGGCGCCTCGCGGAGGCGATCCGGGACAACGAGCTGCGCGTGGAGTACATGGGCGCATCAGTACTCAGGACCATTCACGTGAACTACATCATCTCCGCGGTCCTCGCCGGAATCGGCGGCGCGCTCATGGCGATCAATATCGGCCACATCGACCCGGAGATGTCCTACTGGACGACGTCCGGCGAGTTCGTCTTCATCGGGATTCTCTCCGGCACCGGTAACGTGCTGGCGCCTTTCCTCGGCGCGCTGATTTTCGAGACCATCCGCAGCTTCGCCTACGAATATTCGCCGAACACCTGGCAGATGGCGCTCGGAATCACGATGCTAATAGTTATCTTGTTCCTGCCGGGCGGCCTGTGGTCACTGTTCGGCAAGTTTAGGAAGGCGTCCTGACATGGCAGTCGTGCTCGAAGCCAGAGGGCTCAACAAGAGTTTCGGCGCAGTGACCGCCGCATCCGACATCAACGTCGCCGTCGAGCAGGACAGCGTGGTCGGACTGATCGGCAGCAACGGAGCCGGCAAAACCACGTTCATCAACATGGTGACCGGCTATCTCAAACCGACGTCGGGCAGCATCACGTTCGGCGGCCGCGACATTACGCCGCTCAGCCCCAGGCTCATCACCCGGCTGGGCATCTGCCGCTCCTTCCAGATCCCGCAGTTGTTCAATTCGCTGTCGGTATACGAGAATCTGCTGGTCGGCGTCGGCATCGTGTTTTCCGCCGGCGGGAAATGGGCCGATGCCACGCATCACGCCGGCACGCCGCAGAAGGCGGTGGACAGCATGCTGGAACGTTTTGGGCTCGGCGCCTATCGCGACAAACCCGCGGGCGTGCTGCCGGAAGGCGTTCGCAAGCTGCTGGACATAGCCATGGCAATGGCCGTCAAGCCGAAGGTCCTGCTGCTCGACGAGCCGACTTCGGGTGTATCAGCGGACGAAAAGTTCGTCCTCATGGACATGGTGATGGAAGCGGTGAGCGCCCAGAAAGTGACCGTGCTGTTCGTCGAACACGACATGGACATCGTCAACCGCTACACGCAACGCATCCTGGCCTTCTACGAAGGCCGGATCATCGCGGACGGCGACCCCGCAAAGGTGCTGGGCGATCCGGAAGTGCGCAAATACGTGACCGGGGAAGTGCGCGCCGGCGATGGAGGCAAGCATGCTTCGCATTGAAAGCCTGGACGTCTCCATCCAGTCGGTGGGCATCTTGCGCGGCGTCAGTATGGACGTGCCTAAAGGCAGGTTCGTCGGCCTGATCGGGCGCAATGGCGCCGGCAAGACCACGCTGATGCGCGCGGTAATGGGCATCCTGCCCGCGAAGCAGGGCAGCATCAGCTTCGACGGTGTCGTGCTGGGCAAGACCCCGACTCACCGGCGCGCGCGCAATGGAATCGGCTACATGCCGGAGGACCGCCGCCTGGTTCCGCAACTCACCGTGGAAGAGAACGTGCTCATCCCGGCGTGGTCGGCCGGCATGAAGGATCCGCGGGAGCGGCTCGCCGCGATCTACAAGATGATTCCGGAAGTCGAAAATTTCGCCGGTCGCAAAGCGCTGCAGCTTTCGGGTGGCCAGCAGAAGCTGGTCGCGCTGGCACGGGCCTTGATGTGCGGCACCAAGCTGCTGCTTCTGGACGAACCCTTCGAAGGCGTGGCGCCGGTGCTCGCGCACCGGCTGGCCGACGTGATTGCCGCACTCAAGCAGCAAGGCATGTCGATCATCCTGACCGAATCGGACCTGTCCCATTCGGAAGAAATGCTGGACGTGGTCTACACCATTGACCGCGGCCAGGTGTCGATCGGCGGCTAGTCCTTCAATCCCGCCGCCTGGCGGCGGTGGAATTCCACGGTCTTGATCGCAGGCGATGACGCCTTCGCGTCCGTCGCACAACCCTTGCAGGTACTGCAACCTGCGTCCTCGCTGGCGCTTTCCAGGCGCACGATCAAGCTTCGCCGCGATGCCGGTACGACAGCCTTGATGCTGGCCAGCAGCCAGCGGCGCAGGGCCTGCGGCATGAGCAACCACGCAGAATAGAGCATGGCTGCAGCGACGATGGAATAAGCCATCAGTGCCTGCATGGATCAGGTTCCCGTAAACATCAGCGTGACCCGATAGGTGATGAAGGCCGCGATGTACGCTAGCGCGAACAGGTAGGCCGCCATCAGCAGCGGATAGCGGATCGAGTTGGTCTCGCGCTTGACGATCGCCAGCGTGGAAATGCATTGCGGGGCAAAGACATACCAGGCAAGGAGGGAAAATGCGGTCGCCAGCGACCAGCTTCCGGCGATCATCGGCGTGAGCTGGGCCGCGACGTCATCCCCTGTCGCCGAAAGCGCGTAGACGGTGCCGAGAGCGCCAACCGCCACTTCACGCGCCGCGAGTCCCGGGACCAGGGCGATGGATATCTGCCAGTTGAACCCGATCGGCGCGAGCAGGACTTCAAGGCCCCTGCCGATGATGCCGGCCAGGCTATACTGGATCGCCGGTCCCGTGGCGTCGACCGGCGGCGCCGGGAACGAGGACAGGAACCAGAGCAGGATGGTCAGCGACAGGATGATGCCGCCGACGCGTGCCAGAAAGATTTTCGCGCGCTCGTACAGGCCCATCGCCAGATTCCTGAGATTGGGCCAGCGGTAGGAAGGCAATTCCATCATCAGCGGATGCTGCATCGTGCGTCCCGCGGCCATTTTTATCACCCAGGCTACCGCCATCGCGCCGACGATGCCTGCGAAGTAAAGGACGAACAGCACCACGCCCTGCAAGTTAAGGAAACCCAAAACCGTGCGCTCGGGAATGAACGCCCCGATGATCAGGGCGTAGACGGGCAGGCGCGCCGAACAGGTCGTCAGCGGCGCGATCATGATCGTCGTCAGCCGGTCCCTCCAGCTCGCTATGTTGCGGGTGGCCATGATGCCTGGCACCGCGCAAGCAAAACTGGACAGCAGCGGAATGAAAGAACGGCCGGACAACCCGACGGTGCTCATGAGGCGGTCGAGGATGAAAGCCGCGCGCGGCAGGTATCCGGAATCCTCCAGTGCCAGGATGAACAGGAACAGAATCAGGATCTGCGGCAGGAATACCACCACGCTCCCCACTCCCGCTACCACACCGTCGACCAGCAGGCTTTGTAGCACGCCCTCGGGCAGCCATTTCGTCAGTGTCCCGCCGGTGAATTCAACCGTTGCCTTGATCCAGTCCATCGGCAACTGGGCCCAGCTGAACACCGCCTGGAACATGAGGAACAGCGTCACGGCGAGGACGAGGAAGCCCCAGAGCGGATGCATGACGACGCGGTCGAGGGCATCGTCGACGACCAATTGCCGGGCCGGCTGCTGCACGGCGAGGGCAAGGATACGGCGGACTTCGCGCTGTGAGGCGCCGACATCCTCCACGTCCGGGGCTTTCCACGCCACCACCGGCACGGGGCGATCGGACAGGTGTGCCTGGATGGCGCTGACGAGTTCGTCGGCACCGCCGCGGCGCACCGCCACCGTCTGCACCACGGGCATGCCCAGCTCGCGCTCCAGTACGGGAACGTCGATTTTGACGCCGCGGCTCCTGGCCACGTCAGCCATGTTCAGCGCAAGGACCATGGGCAATCCGAGGCGCTTGGCCTCGACCACCAGCCTCAGGTTCAGGCGGAGGTTGGTCGCATCCGTCACGCAAACCAGCAGTTCCGGACGCTCTTCGCCCTCCTTGGCGCCGAGGACGACATCGCGGGTGATCATTTCGTCCAGGCTCAGCGCATTCAGGCTGTATGCGCCGGGAAGGTCAAGGACGCGGACACGCTGACCCGAAGGAGTCTCGAATGAACCTTCCTTACGCTCGACGGTGACGCCCGCGTAGTTCGCCACCTTCTGCCGGCTGCCGGTCAACAGGTTGAACAAAGCTGTCTTGCCGCAATTGGGATTCCCCAGCAGGGCGATGCGCAGCAAGCCCGGCGACATTGCGCTCAAGCAACCGCTCCCGGTGCTGCCTCGACCAACACACGGTCAGCTTCGAAACGGCGCAAAGCGAACGTCGTGCTGCCGATGCGGATCGCTATCGGCTCGTGGCCGGGGAATCCATGCGCCACCACCCGCAGGGTTTCGCCTTCGACAAACCCCAGTTCAAGCAGTCGCAGGCCGATATCCCCCACTTCGGGCCGGGCGGCTCCGGTGAGGACCTTGCGGATGGTGACTGTCTGACCCACGGCAACCTCGCTCAGCGCGATGGCCTCGATGACGGCGGCGGATTTCAGGGCGGGTTCGGCGTGCATTCGCGGCTTGGGCGGGCTGAAGGATAAGGGGAATGCGAATCGTTACTGATTATGTCCCTTTTCAGGGGGGTTCGCATCAGCCACAATCGTCCTGGAAACCAGCGGCAAAGGGCGCGGGGAGCGCATTGCCCGGGCAATCGGGGAAAACCTCAGGTGCGTTGGGCGAAGAAGGCGGCCATCGCCTTCCAGTACTCCGGGTCGGCATCAAGATCGTTATGCCCGGCTTCCGCAAACTCGCGCCAGGTCTTGGGTCCGGCCCATTTCGAGAACAAGGCCCGCGCATGGGCCACAGGAACAATGTTGTCGCGCCGGGCTGCCAGCAGGAGCAATGAGGTGGAAATGTGCGGCGCGCGTCCAATCGAATCAAAGCTGTGCTTCAGCAACAGCGATACCGGCGCATAGGGATAGTGTCGTTGCGCCACGGCCCGGAGGCTGTCGTAGGGTGTAGTCAGCACCACGCCCGCCAGCGGGCGTTCGGCAGCCAGGTAGACGGCAACCCCGCTGCCGAGGCTGCGGCCGATGGCGACGATGCGCGCCGGGTCGACATCGGGACGGCGGATTGCCCAATCGTGCAGCACCAGCGCGTCGGCACACAGCGCACGTTCCGACGGACTGCCTGCGTTGCCGCCGTACCCGCGATAGTTCACCGCCAGCAGGGCCCAGCCCGGTAAACGCCCGGCCAGCGTCGCCATGTGCGACACCTCTTCCGCGTTGCCGCCGAAGTAAATCGCCAGCGGCAGGCGCGGGATATCAACCGATCCAGGTTTCGCCAGCCAGCCGCGCAGCGTCAGGCCGTCCGGCGTGGCGATCTGCACTTCGCTGATTGTGAGGTCCGCTGCGCGCGGAGGGATGCCCGGCGCGGCCTGGGGATAGAAAATCAGCCGGTCCTGCGCAAAGTACAGCAGCGCCGAAAGGCCGATGGCCGCGAGGACTAGAACGGTGATTGCACTGATCATGAGTCTGCTCAGAATGCGTTTCCAGTCCACCCCGGACCTCGCCGATCGAAACCTGAATAACCCGAAGCATACCGAACCGCCCGCCCGGGCAGCACGGACATTCACCCGGACCGGGCCCGGGTTAAACTTCCCTCTTCGCGCAGGCGTTCCGCCGCCGGAACGTCACCTTGCGCCGTATGTCCCAACAATGGCGATCAGCCTGCCCCAGGAGAACCACCCCGTGCCCGCGCAACAAGTCCTCGACCTGATCGGAAACACGCCGCTGGTGGAAGTTACCCGCATGGAGGCCGGACCCTGCCGGTTATTCCTGAAACTGGAAAGCCAAAATCCGGGTGGATCCATCAAGGATCGCATCGGACGTTCCATGATCGAAGCGGCAGAGAAAGACGGCAGCCTCAAGCCCGGCGGCACGATCATCGAGGCGACAGCGGGGAATACCGGCCTCGGCCTGGCTCTGGTTGCGGCGTTGAAAGGCTACAAGCTCGTCCTTGTCGTTCCGGACAAGATGAGCCGGGAGAAAATTTTTCATCTCAAGGCGATGGGCGCGGAAGTCAGGCTCACGCGTTCCGACGTCGGCAAGGGGCACCCCGAGTACTACCAGGACATGGCCGAGCGCATCGCAAGGGAAACTGGCGGATTCTTCGTCAACCAGTTCGGCAATCCCGCCAATCCGCTGGCGCACGAGACCGCCACGGGTCCGGAAATCTGGTTGCAGATGGAGCAGGACGTGGATGCCGTGGTCTGCGGTGTCGGTTCCTCCGGCACCCTTACCGGGCTGTCGCGCTATTTCGCCAAGGTGTCTCCGAATACGGAAATGGTGCTGGCCGATCCGGTCGGTTCGGTGCTCGCGGACTACATCCACACGGGCAAGTACGGCGAGGCAGGCAGTTGGATCGTCGAGGGCATCGGCGAGGATTTTATCCCGCCGATCGCGGATTTTTCGCGCGTCAAGAAGGCCTATTCCATCAGCGACGAAGAGGCCTGCACGACGGTGCGAAACCTGCTGAAGAAGGAGGGCATACTCGCCGGATCGTCGTCGGGCACGCTGATCGGCGCTGCGCTGCGTTACTGCCGCGAGCAGAAAACACCGAAGCGCGTCGTGACTTTCGCCTGTGACAGCGGCAACAAATACCTGTCCAAGGTCTTCAACGACTATTGGCTGATCGACCAGGGACTGCTCAAGCGCGAGCAGTTCGGGGATCTGCGCGACCTGATCACCCGGCGCCACGATGAGCGCGCAACGGTGACCATCGACCCGGACGACAAATTAATGACCGCCTACGCGCGGATGAAGCTCTATGACATCTCGCAGTTGCCAGTCCTGGAAAACGGCAAGGTGGTCGGCATCATCGACGAGTGGGACTTGCTCACCGCGGCCCAGGAAAACCCTGTCCGCTTCAGCGACCCGGTGCGCACGGCCATGACCCAGCGCATCGATACCGTCGGCCTGAAGACGCCGCTGGCCGATCTGATGGGCGTTTTCAACAAAGGGCATGTCGTGATCGTCGTCGAAAAGGGCCAGTTCTACGGCCTCATCACCCGCATGGATGTCCTCAATCACCTGCGCAACAAGGCGCATTGATTTTCCAGGTCAACGCTCACCACAGAGGCGCGGAGGACACAGAGAAATCCATGCAAAAGGCAAACTCGACGTGCCGGATTAACCGATGCAAGATGGTATTCATATTGCGGCTACAGATCTGCTTTTCCTCTGCGTCCTCTGCGCCTCTGAGGTGGGATTTCTTTAGATCGCATTAGTCCGCATCGGCCGGACATTCAGGACAACAGGTAAGATTCGATCATGGCAAACGACAAATCAAAGCAGGGCTTCGCCACCCGTTCCATCCACGCCGGGCAATCGCCGGATCCGACCACCGGCGCGGTGATGACGCCGATTTTCGCGACGTCCACGTTCAAGCAGCATTCGCCGGGCGTGCATACCGGCTACGAGTACGCGCGCAGCCAGAATCCGACGCGCCATGCCTTCGAACGCTGCATCGCCGATCTCGAAGGCGGCATGCAGGCTTTTGCCTTTGCGTCCGGCCTGGCTGCAACCGGCACGGTGCTTGAACTCCTGGATGCCGGCAGCCATATCGTTGCGGCGGACGATCTATATGGGGGCTCGTGGCGCCTGTTCGAAAAGGTGCGCAAGCGTTCTATGGATCTGCGCACCGGCTATGCCGATTCCAACGTAGCCGGATCCCTGGAGAAGGCGCTCCAGCCGGAGACGAAAATGATCTGGGTCGAGACTCCGTCGAATCCGGTGCTCAAGATCACCGACCTGGAACAGGTCGCGAAGATCGGCAGGCGGCGCGGCATCCTGACGGTGGTGGACAACACCTTCGCTTCGCCTTACGTGCAGCGCCCGCTCGACCTTGGCATAGACCTGGTGGTGCACTCCGTGACCAAGTACATCAACGGCCACTCGGACATGGTCGGCGGCATTGTCGTGGTCAGGGACCGCAAGGACATCGCCGAAAAGCTCGAGTTCATGCAGAACGCCATCGGCTCGATCCTCGATCCGTTCTCCAGCTTCCTGGCCTTGCGCGGCGTCAAGACGTTACCCCTGCGCATGAAGCAGCACTGCGGCAACGCCATGCACCTGGCCGCCTGGCTGCAGAGACATCCGAAGATCGAGAAAGTGATCTATCCGGGGCTGCCACAGCATCCCCAGCATCTGCTGGCCGCAAAACAGATGAACGGATTCGGCGCGATGATCGCCGTTTACCTGAAGACCGACATGGATGGCGTGCGCCGCGCCCTCGAGGCCTGTGAGATATTCACCCTGGCGGAGAGCCTGGGCGGTGTCGAAAGCCTGATCGGGCATCCGGTCACCATGAGCCACGGCTCGGTGCCGGTGGAACGGCGTGCCCAACTTGGCATCACCGACAACCTGGTCCGCCTGTCCGTTGGTGTCGAGGACGTGGAAGACCTGATGGCAGACCTTGACCAGGCCCTCGCAAAAATCTGATGGAAAAAAATCCGCGCCTGATTTTCGCCGCGATGTTCGCGGTTTGCGCCGCACTGGTCGGCTTCGGGCTGTTTTTGCAACACGCAAAGGGCCTGGAGCCCTGCCCGATGTGCATCCTGCAGCGCTATGCCTTCGTGGCAATTGCGGTGATGGCACTCCTCGCTGCGATCCACAATCCGCGGACCACCGGCCGGCATGTCTACGGCGGCCTGCTGGCGCTCGCGGCGGTGGCTGGCGGCGGCGTGGCGATCCGCCATGTCTACCTCGAGCACAACCCGCCGCAGATCTACGACTGCGGAGCGGACTTCGGCTACATGCTTGAATCGTTTCCGCTCGCCGATCTGCTGCCGATGATATTCAAAGGTACGGGAGACTGTACCAAGGTTCCCTGGCGTTTCCTCGGACTGTCCATCGCCGAGTGGGCGCTGGTCTGGTTCGCGATCTTTCTGATCGCCGCCGTCATTGCTGCGTTGATGAGGCCGCGGCGCTGATCAAGTCACGGCGCTGAGGGGCGCTCAGCGTTCGGGCAATTGGCCCCACTGTTCCGGTGTAAGGCGCGCGACCAGGACATAACCGCCCCGGCCATCGGGGAGGAAGATGGCCGCTTCCCCCTGCGCGCCAAGGTGAAAACCTTCGGCGTCCCAAAGGTTGTATCCGTGCGAAACCAGCACGGTATTGGTTGCCGGGCCCGGCGCCGTGGCCAAAAGCTTCTTCAAGCCGGCTGTCGCGAGCTCGCGCCTTGGCGCGGCTTCGGAAGAGCGGCTCACCCCGGTGAGCGACGCCTCGATCGTGTAGCGTTCGAACGCCAGTCCCGCGGTTTCCCGGCAGCGGCAGAACTCGCTGGACAAAACTTCTCCGACCGGGATACCCAACCGCCTGAACTGACCGCCGATCTGCTCCGCTTCGAAGCGCCCCTTGTCGTTGAGATTGCGCTGCGTATCGCAGCGCTTCAGGTCCACGCCCTGCTCCTGATAAGCCGGTCCGGTGTCGGTATGGCGAAAGTAGATGACCAGTCCGCCCTGTCGCAACGCCGAGACCAGCGCGGCCCCGGACTTTGCATTGCCGGAATCCGGTGTCCCGGCGTCTGGCGCAGCCGCGCAGGCCCCGGCAAGCCAGAGCAGGGCCGTGAGGCCGGCCATGAGATTGCGTGGATTAAAGCATCGGCTGAATCTCGTCATCGACATCGGCAGAGTTAGCTCAGATCGCCGGCAACGGCGGAAATTTCGCGCCAGAATTCCAGCGCGGTCTGTGTCCTCCACTCGACGTGGCGGCGCAATGCCTTGGCGATGATCGGACCGAATCTGGATTCGTGCTTCGCCGCCAGCGCCTGCGGAATTCCGCCGAGGATCTCTTCGCGCGTGAAGTACGGAATCTCCTTGAGCAGCAGCGCCAGCAGAAGCAGGCCGGTCTGGTAGATGTCCACGTGGCGTCCGACCGCGCCATACTCCTCGGGATCAAAGGCCTCGGGCGGGCGCATCCAGTCGGCAAGCAGCGTCTGGAATACCCGAATATCCGACTCCAGCCGGGTCAGGCCCAGATCCCCGACCTTGAATGACCATACCGGCTCCTTCAGCAGGAGGCGGCGGCGACGGGTTTCGGTGACGAACACGTTACCCGGGTGCAGGTCCTTGTGCACATAGCCGCTCGCATGGATGTAGTCGAGCGCCTGCAGGATGTCGCGGGCCACATAGGGGATCCAGCGGTCGGCGTCGACGCCGCGTCTCGTGATGAGTTTTGTCAGCGCAAAGTTGCAGCGCTCGATGATGAGATAGAACGTGTCCTTGTGTTCGAAGGCGTCGTAGACGAAAGTGATGCCGGGATGGCGCAGGACCAACAGCTTGCGCAGTTCCTCCTGCCAGTTGCAGCGCACCTGGCGGTAAGACTGGTCATGGGGCAGCAGGATTTTCGCTACCAGCGCGTTGCCCCAGTCGTCCGTGCATTCGTAGACGATGCCGAAGCCGCCCTTGCCCACTTCCTTGCCCATGAAATAGCGGCGGCCCTCGTTGACGATCACTTCGCCTTTCTCGGGGGGCTGAAAACGCCGCGGCTGGCGGAACGCCAGGTTCCGGATCGCGGCAAGGCGGGGGGACATCATGACAGAGCGCTGTCGTTTCCTATTTCGGTTGGGGTTGCGGGATCACGGGCGCCTGCCCGCGCTTGAACACCATCACGGTCCGCTTGAAAGTGATCACCACCGTACCGTTCTGATTGTACCCGCTTGTAAACACGGTCACGATGCCCACATTGGAGCGGGATTTGGATTCGCGCTTGTCGAGCACTTCCGACTGCGAATAGATCGTGTCGCCCTCAAATACGGGACTGGGAAGCCGGATCTCGTCCCAGCCGAGGTTGGCGAAAACATTCTGGGAAATGTCGGTGACACTCTGTCCGGTAACCAGGGCCACCGTGAAAGTGGAATCGACCAGCGGCTTGCCGAACTCGGTTTGCGCAGCATAGTGCGCATCGAAATGGATCGGCGCCGTGTTCTGGGTAAGCAGCGTGAACCAGATATTGTCGGTCTGCGTAACAGTGCGGCCGAGCGGATGCCGGTAGAGGTCGCCGACCTCGAAGTCCTCGTAGAACCTGCCGCGCCAGCCTGGTTTCTCGCTCATTGTGGTATCTAGTGTAGTGCTTCGTTCTGTTTGGAACTTAAGTTGCGATTTGCGCGAATCAC
>CAYODB010000002.1:32378-52537 GCA_964402495.1 uncultured Bordetella sp. | reverse complement strand
TCCCGGTGGGCGTAGCTTGGGGCGGAATCCGGGTCATGGGCGCCTGGACTGACATCGATGGACCGAGTCTTGGCGCCTGCTCCCGCAAACGGAGCTACGCTTAACGTGTCGACAGGCGCACAGGCCTCGCCGACATCCCCTTGCCAGTCCGAGCTGCTCGGCACGACACATGGGGGAAAACCGACCTGCGGTCTTAAGAGCAAAGGCCGAAAATCTCTAGGTAGCTACTCGGCCCGCGGCCCGCAACCCTCGGCCCCCTTTTTTCGCGCTTGCGCGCCCATGCCGTCTGCGTAGAATCGCAGACTGGTCCGCCGCAGTACAACAAATCAATAACCCACAGTTGCTATCGTCACAATGTTGCAAGAAGTGGCGACGCGGAGGGTATTTGTGACTAGTAAAAGGGAGAGGTTAGTCGATCTGCTCGCCGGGCTCTCCTGGTTGTCACGTGTTATTGCCGCTACCGAAATCTTCGTCGGTGCAAGAGGGTCTGTTAATTCTGCCAGTTACTCAGAGATCTTCAAATGAACTCTACAAATTGCTTCCATGAAGACGTTTTCTATGAATATTTTCGGCCTCTTCGGCAGCCTGAGTCGCAATTCGAAATTTGGGGCGGATATGGACTAGAAACTTTCGGCGATGACTTTCGACTGATTCGTTCGTCGCCGGAAGAGTTCGCGTGGACAGTTTTAGACGGTGGAGAAAGGTCCGATCAGTGGATTGTTCCTGGACTCCGCTACGTAAATCGAGTTTGCTATTTATTGACAGAAGTCCCGCACATGTTCCGGTCAATCGAATTCCGCGTGGAATCGGCAACGAAATCGCTTACGACCCTGGGGCTGAAGCGAAGAATGTCTACCTTGAGAAATTTGATGCAATAGTCGAATAATTCAGGAATGCATTAGGTTTTCGCGTGAACGAACAGCTGACCCAAAGGTAGATCGAAAGGCAATTCCTTTGCCCAGCAGAAGGACGATCAGGTAGCCTTTTTACCTACAAAAACGCAGGGACGATAGGGACCGGCCGCTTTAAAAAGCCCATTGGCGATGGGTCTCCCCGATGGGATGACGCTGGAGGAGTTTTGGCCAATCGAGGGAGGCCGCTGCGCAGTTCTTGCCCGCCGCCCGCAGGGCGTGGCTCTTCATTTCTGGTGTTTGCAAGATACAAAGCGAGCATTGCTACCCTCTGCGAATTTAAATGTCGTCGCGTTTCTAGATCTTCACATTGAACCTTGTTTTCTACTAATACGAATTCGGAAACATGACTAGGAATCGCAGCTTCAGCCATTCTCCCGCGTGGTACTACGGTACCCGCGAGGAATTTCTTGCTGAACGAAATGATGTAATAGCAAATCTTTTGGCCGGTCGCGCGGCTGATGAAAGCCTTGAGATTGAGGCCGCGCAAACCGAGGAGTGGCGGCAAAGTGTGGACGTCTTGCAAAAAAGTTTGGACGAACGCATTCCGATCCTGCGTGAAGCGCTGCTTTCGCCCGGATGTGAGGCCGTGCGAGATGTCATTCTTGAGTTTAATTTTCGTCGCCGCGGGTTGCGAATAGACTGCTTGCTACTTGCGGATGGTGTTTTATTTGTAATCGAATTCAAGCGCACAAAGCTTCAACGCGCGGATCGCGATCAAGTGATGAACTATGCGGTCAACTTGCTCGAATTTCATCGATTAACGCGAGAGTGGTGTGAAGAAAAAGATGCAATCGTCGTGCCCATTCTCGCTCTGACGAATGGGCGAGTGCCTAAGTCTATGGCGTGGCCCGGTCTGGCGGGGCTCAGTTGGTCGGCTTTAGCTAACAAACCATTGGAATGCGACAGGCAAACCCTAAAGGATGGGATTCGATTCGGGCTCCAGAATCGTCGTGCGGATCTGAAAGTGTCGCGAGCCGAGTGGCTTGGCTCCCCGTTTCGTCCGTCTTCATCTATTTTGGATGCAACGCTATCGCTTTATGGCAACCATGATGTAGTGGCCATTCAAGAACATGCAGCGCCGAAAGCCGCGATCGACGCAAGCGTCAATGAGATTCGAGCGCGAATTGAATCGGTACTTAGCCATGGGGAATATCACATCATATTTCTGTCTGGTGCCCCTGGGGCCGGCAAGACGTTGGTCGGTCTTGAGATAGTCATGCGCGGTAGACATGCCGACGGGGCAGTATTCGTCACGGGCAACGCACCTCTGGTTGATGTTCTGAACAAGGCGCTGGTCGATTCCTATCGTGCTCAAGGTCAACGCGCCGCATCATGGACTCCAACCGGCTATCGTCGTGCTGACGCCAGCCTTGTAGCTGCGGCGGCAAGTTTTAAGATAGTCAAAGCCCATAACTTCCTCGGAAAACGTGGGGAAGCCCATCGTCAGGAAGACGGTCGTGTATTGGTTTTTGATGAAGCTCAGCGAACCTATGAGCAAGGTCACGTAGTACTTGGCCAGCCTCTCGAAGAAAATGAAGCGGATCTCATTCTATCGGTACAAAAAGAGGCATTTCCAAAAGGTGGGGCCGTCGTTGTTGCGTTAATCGGACACAATCAGGCAATCAATCGTGGAGAGCTAGGTATTGTGGCCTGGCTAGATGCAGTTGAGAGCAAAGGCTGGACGTTCTCAATTTCTGACGAGACGCTAGCCTTGGCTGAGTTTCAAGACCGTCAAAAATGGGCAACACACCCAAGTCGCCTCCCCCTAGCGCATGGCCATCTTCATCAATCAATGCGTTACTACCGCAATGCGGTGGTGGAAGATTGGGTCGGTGCGGTACTTCTGGGCGATACCTCCAGGGCAACTTCTTTCGTTTCTACCATGCAGGAAAACAATAACAATATATGGGTAACTCGCGATCTTGAGTCTGCTCGAATGTGGGTCAAGCATCGTTGCGTGGGTGGACAGCGTTCGGGGCTCATTGCGTCGGGACAGGCGAGACGTCTTGCCGCGGAAGGTTTGTTTGTCGACTACAAGCCCGACATTGCTACGTGGATGCTCGCACCAAGTAGTGATGTTCGTTCTTCCAACGCACTAGAGACAGTGCAGAATCAGTATCAAATTCAAGGACTGGAGTTGGATTACTGCATTGTCTGCTGGGATGCAGACTTGCGTCGCGAGAATGATGAATGGGTTGCGTACAAGCTGTCTGGATCCGATTGGCAGAAAGACAAACTAATCCATGTCGCTAAGAATGGCTATCGTGTTTTGCTTACTAGAGCCCGAAAGGGAATGGTGATATTCGTGCCGACCGGAGATCGAACCGGTGAGGATTCAACACGAAGTATCGATTTCTATGACGGAGTCTGGTCGTTTCTCAAAGCATGTGGTGCAAAGGAACTCGAGATATTATCGGCTTGATGAGCGAATGGGAAAAGAGAACGAACCGGAGCGAACCGGGTCACGTTAGCGAACCGGGTCAGGCTTGGCATCTTGTATAAATAATGCGATATCCCAAGCCTGCCCCGCTTTTTTTGTTGCCGGCAGGGAGTGGACCATCTCGAATACCAACCCGATTTCGTCGCGGAGACGATCGACGTTTAGTACATGCTTGAACCCAAGGCGAGCAATCAGCTCGACGATCCGATTGTTCTAGCGAAAATTGAGTCAGCCGTGCAGTGGTGTCGCATGGCGTAAGAAGATGCTTTGGCCCACGGGGGAAACTTGTCGTGGTATGTCTCAATCCCGCATGATGCCATTTCTGAAAATATGACCCTCGGCGGACTTGTGAAGCGGTACGCTGAATCAGCGACAGTCTAGGCATTTTAAGGCAGAAGTAATTGCCGTCGCTCTTGAACTGCCGTTGACGAAGTTGCGACTGAGCGCGCGACACTCGAGCCAAATCACGCGATAACGGAGCATCAAATGACCAAAAAACCAATGTGGATGGTGCGAGCGGATGTCGGAGGGCGTCTATTTGATGATTTCAAAGCGCAAGGAGTCGTTGCGATCGGGTGGCATTCTCTGAATGACTTGTCGAGCTTGAAAACGCGAGAGGATTTTCTGGCGGCCGTTGCCAAAGCCAGGCCCGACCTCAGGCGGATGCAGGCAAGTATGTCCGCCAGTCAGGCTTATCGCTTCGTGCGTGAGATGGTCGCGGGAGAGCGAATGTTGACTTACGATCCGTCGGGGCGAGTCTATGCAGTGGGAACGATCGCGAGCGACTATATTTACGACCGCACGCGAGAAGAGTTCCGCAACGTTAGAAAAGTTAAATGGGAGGGCAATGTTGCAAGAGATCAGCTTTCTGTGGCGACTCGAAATAGTCTGGGTGCTATCTCGACTCTTTTTCAGGTTCCTACGGAGGCGGCCGAGGAAATCGAGCGCTTGCTAAATGGTAAGCTGCCGATTGCGGAAGAGCCGGCAGAGATGGATGAAGAGGAAAAAAGCGGCGTCGATGAGATCTTTAAGGATAACCAGAACAAAGCCTTTGAATTCATCAAGGATAAAATCAGTCGGCTCGACTGGGAGGAACTCCAGGAACTGGTTGCTGGTCTCCTGCGGGCAATGGGTTATAAGACCCGCATATCGCCGTCGGGGTCAGACCGAGGCAAGGACATAGTCGCTTCTCCGGACGGCTTCGGCTTTGAGAATCCGAGAATCGTTGTGGAGGTGAAGCACCGCCCTGGTAGCTCAATGGGTTCACAGGAGATTAGAAGTTTCCTAGGCGGGCGCCACAAGGACGATAAGGGGCTCTACGTCAGCACGGGCGGGTTCTCCAAAGAAGCGCGTTATGAGGCAGAACGGGCGAGCATCCCGGTAACACTGATGGATCTCGACGACCTAGCCAAGGCGATATTAGAGCACTACGAAAAGATGGACGCGGACAGCCAACGGCTGATTCCGCTCCGAAAAGTATATTGGCCAAGCTAGAGCGAGATGGGAGCGAACCGGGTCAGTGCCGAGCGGCGCAATCGGCTGCTACCATCTGCAGAACCTCAGGCAGAACCTCAGGCAGAACCTCAGGGAACCTCAGGGACAGACCCCATTGAAAGGGTCAATAATTCAGTAATATATTGGCAATCATGCCTCGCAAGCCCCGACTCCAGGCCGCTGGATTGGTGGTTCACGTCATCCAGCGCGGTAACAACCGGCACGTCTGCTTCTTTGCCGAGGACGACTATCGTTTCTTCCTCGAGCATCTCGGAAAACTCGCCAAACGCTTTCGTTGTTCACTGCATGCATACGTGCTGATGACCAACCACTTCTACTTGCTCCTGACCTTCGATCTGGATTCCGGTCCGTCACTGCTGATGAAGTTCCTCGGCCAGCGTTACGTCCAGTACGTTAACCGGGCTTACAAACGCAGCGGCTCTCTATGGGAAGGGCGGTTTCGATCGAGCCTGGTGCAGACGGAGTGCTATGAAGGAACCGACCGGGTCAGGCTTGGTATGTTGCATAAATAATGCAATATCGCAAGCCTGACCCGCTTTTTTCCCAGCTAGGTATCCTTCCACTCTCTTTCCTTGAGTGCCTAAAAACGCGGGCTTCCTGATATTGAATTCCAACTGTATTGTTTTAGTGCAACCTTAATGTTGAAGTTGCATTTTCATGATTAAAACCACCTGCAACTAGCCACCAAGCCGCGATGAATATGCCCGACCCAGGTCCATTGACCGACGATGAAATCAAGGAGCTCGAACAGTTTCTCCTGCATACGGAGGGGATTGAAGAGTCGATGGATATTTCGACCCTGGATGGTTTCCTGACCGCGATCGTCTGCGGGCCCAAGGCCATCATGCCGAGCGAATGGATGCGCTGGGTGTGGGACATGGAGCGCGGCGAGGAATCCCCGGAATTCAAGGATCAGGCCCAGGCGCAGCGCATTATCGGATTCCTGATTCGCAGCATGAACGACATTGCCCAGACGCTGATGCGGCAACCGGAGCTTTACGAACCGCTGTTGTTGGAGAACCCGAATGGTGGCGATCCCATTCCGATACTCGATGAATGGTGTTGCGGGTTCATGAAGGGTGTGCAGCTCGATTCCGTCGGCTGGCTACCCATTACCCCGCCGGCCGGCCGGAGTGGATGTCGACCATCGTGCTCTACGGCACCGCAGAGGGCTGGGATGTGCTGAAGGAGAAAAATCTATCTCTGGACGAACACAAGTCACTGGCCGAGGGATTGGCCGGGACGGTTCAGAAAATTCATGCCCTGTGGCTCGAACAACGTGGTGAGCAGATCAGGGCAGGCGGTTTACCCGACGTCGTGCGCCGCGAACCAGTCCGTCATCCGCCCAAGGTGGGTCGCAACGATCCCTGCCCGTGCGGGTCTGGAAAAAAGTTCAAACAGTGTCATGGGAGCCCAGGCAAATTGCACTGAACTTCAGACCAAGGCACGTTGCGGGAAAAAGAAAAGAACAGAGGGTCAGGCTTGGTATGTTGAATAATAATCGCGATGTCCCGAGCCAGACCTGCTCGCCCAGGATGGGAGCCACGCTGTTCTTGAGGCGATAGGCGGCGCGCTATGCGGCTTTCTTCACGGTCATCTTCACTTGCATACCCGCGTGGGCCAGCATGTTGACCAGCGCATCGAGGCTGAAATCCGCGATTTTTCCTTTCAGCAAGGCGTTAAGCCTGGGCTGGGTTACGCCCAGCATTTTCGCAGCCTGCTGTTGCGTCATGCCGCTATCCTGCACCAACTTCTCGATGCGGATCATCAGATCAGAACGCAGCGCCAGGTTCTGGGCTTCACCCTCGGGAAAGCCCAGATCGGCGAAGACATTGCGGCTGCCCTTTGTAAGTGAGGTTCGAGCGCTCATTTGTGCTTCCTTTCGTTCATCAGTTGCCGGAATCGCTTTGTGGAAATTTCAATGTCTTGTCTTGGCGTCTTCTGGGTTTTCTTCGTCATTGCATGCAGGACATACACGGCTTCAGCGAACTTGGCCACATAGAAGACTCGATGGGCCGTTCCCGCACTAACCCGTATTTCGTTCACTCCCAAGCCTATGCCCGGGATCGGCTTCCAATCGCTCGGATTCAGCCCTTGCTGGACCCGTCGCAACTCGTGACCGACTTCAGTCCTGGCCTGCGTCGGAAACTCCCTGACGAGTTCGAGGCTATCGGCAAGCCAGACGATCTGTTTCATGGCCACATTATATTGGTTTCGAGATAATTGGCAACGACGAATGGGAGGGTGCCTGGTGCGGGGAAAGGCGGTGATCAGAAACGGCGGGGGTCACGGCGGGGGGGAGGCAGGCCTTTTGCCCCCCCATCCCAACGACGATGGGGTCAGATACCGTCTTGGTTTTTTCCTGTGCCCCGGTTTTTTCACTGACTCGGTTTTTTCACACGGCTGAAGTCGCAAGAGCCTTGCTTGGCGTGGAAGGGCAGTGGTCGCGCCTGGCGCCACGGTCTGGGAAATAGAAGAGCCGGGAAGTTGCCTTTCGAATGGAGCGCACGCCTGGCAGTCCGGCGATGACGCTTGGAAATTTTCTTCGCTCGATCCAAAGCTCCAGGCGTGCGGGATCCCGGGTTCAATCCCCGGTATGGCGTGGAATTGTAGTTATACTAGGAACGTTGACTGTCACGTATAACCCCATGCCGCGCTTTACGGAGCTTTCGCTTACCGCACAGACTGCATATGCGCAGCTGTTCGACGCCACCCTGGCGTCGGAATTGTCGCGCTCGGTGGGCAGTCTGCGCGGTTCATTCGCAAGGAAAACAGTCAAGGGCCGGGATTACTGGTATTTCCAGTTCACGGATCTTGGCGGAACCTTGCGCCAGCTCTACGTCGGACCGGATTCCGAGCCGGTGCGGGCGCTGGTAGCGGAGTCCAGGCAAACCCGCGAAGAACCGTTGGTGCCGCTGGTCCGTTCGGCCATCGCCCACGGATGCGCGCCACTGCTGAGCCGTCATTTCAGGGTCGTCCGGCGCCTGGCCGAGCACGGTTTCTTCCGCGCCGGAGGGCTGCTGGTCGGGACCCATGCATTCCTGGCCTACGGCAACATCCTCGGCCTGCGTTGGGTAGAAAGCGCGCGGACACAGCATGTCGACCTTGCCCATGCGGGAAAGAGCCTCTCGCTGGCCCTGCCATCCACCCTGCAAGTGGACACGCATGGCGCCATCGAATCGCTTCGGACCGGATTGTTGCCCATCGGAGGGCTGTCCGGAAAAGCCGGGCCGAGCTACCTCAATCCGAAGGATCCGGATTTCAGGATCTATTTCCTGACGACATTGCACCGGGGAGGTAATGAACCCTATGAACACCCGCAATTGCGGGTAGCGATGCAACCGCTGAAGTTCATGGAATACCTGCTGGAGAACGTCGGCCAGGCCGCAGTGTTCAGCGATGAAGGGGCAGTGACCGTGAACATTCCCCATCCGGCACGCTATGCGCTGCACAAGCTGCTCGTATCCGGCGAACGCAGCGCCTCGCTGCTGCAGAAGGCCCGTAAGGACCTGTTGCAGGCCGCAGCGTTGCTCGACTACCTTAAAGACGTGCGTCCTCTGGACGTCGAGGAAGCGTGGAAGGATTTGATCGGGCGCGGCCGCGGCTGGATCACGCGCGCGAGACAGGGACTCGATGCGCTGGCAGTATCAGCGCCAGAGCTCGAAGTGAAGAAATGGCTGAGATTCAAATGAACCATTGTCTATTCTGTTTTTCTGACACGGGAATCGTGAAATGAACTTCGTAGTTGTCGGTGCCGGCGCGCTCGGATCCATCTATGCGGCTTACCTTGCGCGCGTGAGTAAATAGGGACACACCCCATTGAACATTCGAATCGCACGCACGCAACGCGAATCCGGCCAATCCGGCGCGGACCACGAGCGCGCCGTCGTAGAATTGGAATTTCCACCCCGAGCTGGCCGATATTGTGACTTCCATTGCTTTCACCGGTGAGCGCCTGCTTGAAGGCTACACCGTCATCGATTTCACTCGCGTACTGGCGGGTCCTTATTGCACCCGGCTGCTGGCGGATCTGGGCGCGCGCGTCATCAAGATCGAGCGCCCCGGCGAAGGCGACGAGATTCGCTATACCGCCTTGCAGCTCGACCCCGGCCGCAGCGACCAGAGCAGCTACTACGCGCGCCTGAATACCGGCAAGGAGGGCATCGCGATCGACTTGTCGCGTCCGCAGGCGCGCGAACTGGTGTTCGACCTGGCGCGCGCCGCCGATGTCGTGGTGGAGAATTTCTCGCCCGGCGTAATGACCCGCTACGGCCTGGACGCGACGGCGCTGCGCGCGGAGTTTCCGGAACTGGTGGTTTGCTCGATTTCAGGTTTCGGCCAGACCGGCCCGCTTGCCTCCATGCAGGCTTATGCGCATCTGATCAACGCGATCTCGGGGATGATGGATCTGGACCGCGGCGGGGAAGCGCAGCCGCGGGTTTCCTACCTGCAGGCCGCCGATGTCCTCGCGGGAACGCACGCTTTCGGCGCCATCTGCGCCGCCCTGTTGCGGCGCGCGCGCAGCGGGCAAGGGGCGACGCTCGATATTTCGATGCTCGAATGCCTGATCGCCGCCGACGACATTACTTACGGCGCCATCCTCAACGGCGCGCCGGTGGAGCGCCAGCCGCGCGTGGGCATGATGGTGCACGCCTTCGGCGAGCGCCACATCGCGCTGCAGACCGCGGGTGCGCCGCACCTTTGGTCGCGGCTGGTGGCGCTGGTCGGCAAGCCGGAGCTGGCGGATGATCCGCGCTTCGCCACGCCGCAGGCGCGGCGCGAGAACTGGGGTGCACTGCAACAGGTGTATCGCGAATGGTTGGGCCGCTACCGCAGCGCGGACGAAGCTATCGCCGCGCTGTCTGCGGCACGCGTGCCCGTGGTGCCCATGCTGTCGCCCGAAGAAGTCATCGACCATCCGCAACTGGCCTCGCGTCAGGCGTTTCCGCAGATCCCGCATCCGGGTTGCGGCAACATACGCGTTACCGCCACGCCATTCTTCGTCGACGGACAGCCCACGCACCCGCGTGCCGCCGCACCTTACCTGATCGGCGAACACACGCGCGACGTATTGGGCGGCCTGCTTGGCTATGAAGATGAGCGCATCGAAAAGTTGCGCGAGCTCGGCGTCATTGAAATGCCAGAGCGAACGGAGTAATTCACCGCACCGGTAGTGGCGGGCCATTTTTACTGCAGGAGGAATCAATGTCACAAGCGAATCGATTGCATGCACTGGCGCTCACGGCGTCGCTGGCCATGACCCTGTGCATGATGCACGCCCACGCCGAGGACGATGTCGCGCCGACCAACGACCTGCCCAATCCCTATCGCAGCATCGCGCCGTGGGGGCAATTGCCCGAAGGCAGGACATGGGGCGCGCTGAATGCGGTTGCGATCGACAACGACGGCGAATCCGTCTGGGTGGCGAGCCGGTGCGGCGCCAATCCCGATATCCCGCCCGGCGCGTCCCCGTTTGCCTACGACAGTTGCGCCGGATCGAAGGTGGCGCCGGTCATGAAGTTCGATTCGACCGGCAAGCTGCTACGCAGCTTTGGCGCCGGCATGTTCGTTTTTCCGCACAAGATTTACGTGGATCGCGATAACAACGTCTGGGTGGTCGACGAGCGCAGCCCGAACGAGCGCGAACGCGGCCTGCATCCGGACGAGGCACTGAAGGGCCATGTGGTCGTAAAGTTCAGCCCGCAAGGCAAAGTGCTGCTCACCATCGGCACGCCGGGCACGGCCGGAGATCCGCCCGGCGCCCTGACGGAACCGACCAGCATCGTCATCGCCCCGAATGGCGACCTCTTCATTGCCGAAGGCCACAGCGGGCAGTACGACGGTGCGCCGCCGGACTCGGTCGCGCGCATCTCGAAGTTCACCCGTGACGGAAAATTCATCAAGTCCTTCGGCACGTTCGGCAGCGGACACGGTGAATTCAGTACACCGCACGACCTCGCCATGGATGCGCAGGGCCGGCTTTATGTCGCCGACCGCGGCAACATGCGCATCCAGATCTTCGACCAGGACGGAAAGTATCTGGAAGAGTGGAAGCAGTTCAGCCGCCCGAGCGGCCTCTACATCCGCGAGGGCCTGCTCTACGTGGCCGACTCCGAATCCAACGGCGCACCGTTCTCGGCCCACCCGGGCTGGAAACGCGGCATTCGCGTTGGCCGTGTCAGCGATGGCAAGGTGCTCTACTTCATTCCCGATCCGGGGGATATGAAGGGCACCAGCGCGGCGGAAGGCGTGGCGGTGGATGCAAAAGGCAATGTATACGGCGGCGAGGTTGGCCCACGGCAACTGGTGAAGCACGTCAGGCAGTAGGGGAACCAACGGTGTCAGGCGCGCAGTGTGCATAAAACCGCTCGACAGCAGCGCGCTCGATTCGACGGCATGCGCCTAGCCGCCAGGCTACCCCCGGCATCCGAAGGCCCTCTCTACGCAGATTGCGTATATACGCAGATTGCGTATAATTCACTCATGAAGGCTGTCTTCGTCGAACTGCCCGCCTTTGAACGTCACCGGTCGTCGTATCTTGACGACGAAACTTTCCTGGCGCTTCAGAACCTGTTGATGAAGCAGCCGGAAGCGGGCGACCCGATCCAGGACACCGGTGGCCTGCGCAAGCTATGGTTTGCGGATGCGCGGCGAGGCAAAGGTAAACGAAGCGGGCTGCGGGTGATTTATTACTGGTGGGTAACGGGCTTGCAGTTCTGGCTCTTCACCCTTTACGACAAAGACGAGATGTCCGACTTGACCGCACAGCAGCGCAAGGCGCTCAAGATAATGATCAAAGCAGAGTTGGAAGCAAGGAGAAGCCTATGAAGACGATCGTCAAGTCCAAGCCTAAATTGAAACGCACTTCGAGGCGTGACCTGTTCGGCGAGTTGAGTGAAGGCGTAACGGCTCTCGCAGATGCGCGGCAGGGCAAGCGGACCCTGCGCACGCATTCGATC
Organism: uncultured Bordetella sp.; assembly: GCA_964402495.1. GTDB lineage: Bacteria > Pseudomonadota > Gammaproteobacteria > Burkholderiales > JACQAP01 > JACQAP01. Next base: position 40,709 of record CAYODB010000002.1, on the reverse strand, counting down.
GCGTATAAGCCCGCGCCCGAGGTTACTCCGAAGGAACTGATCCGCGTGCGTGAAAGCCTTAACCTTTCTCGCGCCCTGTTTGCCGTCTATCTCCGGACAAACGTCCGCACGCTCGAAAACTGGGAGCAGGGCCGGGCCAGGCCGAACGCCCAGGCCGCGTTGCTGATCAATCTCGTCAAGCAGTATCCGGATACGGTACAGCGGCTCGCTGCGATTTAATTTTTTCACAAAACGCCAGGACTACGCCCGCAAGGAATAAATAAAAAGAGTAACCATGTCGGCAAACGAAATGAAGCAGATGATGCAGGAGTATCGCCGGTTGCGTGCGATAGTTCCTCTGGGCCAGTTGCGATCGAAGAAAGAGTACGAGCGGGCGGTCAAATTGCTGGATGCGATTCTCGACGAGATCGGCGAGGACGAGAAAAATACAATGGCCGAGTTGGCTGACACAATCGGCGTGTTTGTCGAAAGATACGAAAGCGAGCACGTGCCCCTGGCTGCCGGCAAACCGTCCGACGTACTGAAATTTCTCATGAGCGAACATGGCTTGCGGCAAACCGACCTGCCTGAAATTGGCACGCAGGGCGTTGTGTCCGAAGTTCTTGCAGGCAAGCGTGAATTGAATACGCGTCAGATCAGAAAACTTGCCAATCGTTTTCGCGTTTCGGCAGCGGTATTCGTCTGAAACCTGGCCCCTCCCGGGGGATCAGCCCTGTAAAACTGCTGAGCCCCACTTGTTCAAAGGCGGCGTAGCATCCGCCCCCATGCAGATCGAACAACTTCGCGAACGCCTGAGAGCCGCCGGCGCGAAACCCGCCCACGAGCAGGCCGTTCTGAAGTCTTCGGCGCATTTGGCACTATTCCTGCACGGCTGCAGCAAAAGCCGGGAAACCAATGTCAAAATCTGTCGTCTACAGTAAGAGACCCGCCTTCCCCCCCCCAAGCTGCCACTCCTTTGAGGTGGCGAAATGGAGCGCGAATGAAACGAATACTGCTTTGGCTACTGTTTGCCCTGTCGACGGGCGTACAAGGCGCAACCCTCGACGCGGGGCTCTATCCCCCGGCGTTAAAGCCGCTACCGGAAGAAACCCAGGCGGCAAACCTGGCCGCAGAACTGCTGGCCCGGTACCACTATCAGGCGATGCCAGTCGACAGCGCTTTGTCACAGAAAATATTTGACCAGTACTTGAAATCGCTCGATCCCGATAAGCTCTTTTTCGTTCAAGCTGACATCAGCCAATTGTCTTCCGACCGAACCAGGCTTGGCGCGGCGATCCTCAAGGAAGACCTCAGCGCTCCGTTCGCCATTTTCAACCTGTATCAGCAGCGTGCGGTCGAGCGCTTCGCGTATGCGCGCACTTTGCTCAAGCAGGGGTTTGATTTTCAGAAGGACGAAAGCTACCAGGCCTCACGCGAAAAGCAAGCCTGGCCGGCGACCGAAGCGGAAGTGCGTGAGTTGTGGCGCAAGCGGGTCAAGAGCGATTGGCTGCGACTCAAGCTTGCGGGGAAGGACGACAAGAGCACCTCCCAAATACTCGACAAGCGCTATGACAATTATTTGAAGCGCATCGGCCGGGTGAAAAGCACGGATGCCTTTCAGACGTACATGAATGCCTACACCATGGCCATCGACCCGCACACCAACTATATGGCCCCACGGGCAGCGGAGGATTTCGACATTTCGATGAGACTATCCCTGGTGGGTATCGGCGCAGTGCTCGTGGAGGTCGATGAACGGGTCACGCTACGAGAACTGGTGCCTGGGGGGCCAGCCATCCTTTCCGGGCAACTGAACCCCGGAGACCGCATCCTCGGCGTGGCTCAAGGGGAGGCTGGCGTGATGATCGATGTCATCGGTTGGCGCCTTGACGACGTCGTGGCACTGATTCGGGGCCCGGCAGACACGCCGGTCGCGCTCGATATTCTCCCGGCGGAAGCCGGTCCCGATGGCAAACACAAACTGGTTTCCCTCATTCGCAAAACGATCAATCTGGAGCAGCAGGCGGCCAAAGCTTCCGTCCACTCCATCGTTGACGGTGGGGCCAACCGCCGCGTCGGTGTAATAACCCTCCCTTCCTTCTATGAAGATGGCGCAGCCAAACAAAAAGGCGCCAGGGATTACAGGAGCGCAACTCGCGATGTGGCCCGCCTGCTGGACGGGCTAAAAAGAGAAAAGGTCGACAGCGTGTTGATCGACTTGCGCAGCAACGGCGGCGGTTCCCTCTCGGAAGCGGTCGACCTCACCGGACTGTTCATCGACCAGGGGCCGGTGGTGCAACAGCGCAACGCAGAAGGTCAGATTTCCGTGGAGAGCGATACCCGGGCCGGTGTTGCCTGGGATGGTCCCCTGGCCGTTCTGATCAACCGCAGTTCGGCATCGGCATCGGAGATTTTTGCCGCCGCCATTCAGGATTATGGCCGCGGCCTGATCATCGGAGAGCCGAGTTTTGGCAAAGGTACGGTGCAAACCGTGATCCGCCTCGATCAATTCGCCAAGAAAAGCAAGGCGCAATTAGGTGATTTGAAGCTGACTGTCGCCCAGTTTTTTCGCATCAATGGCGATACCACACAACTGCGCGGCGTGACGCCGGATATTCCCCTGCCTTCGCTTTCCGATGCCGAGAGCTTTGGTGAGTCCAGTTTCGACAATGCCCTTCCCTCGACGCAGATCAAGGCAGCGAATTATTCGCGGGCCGGTGACTTGAAGGGCTTGTTACCTGTTCTGCTGGCCCTGCACGACGCGCGCGTGAAAAATTACCAGGACTTCCAGTACCTCCAGGAAGACGTCGCCGAGGCCAAGGCTCGGCGCAAGAAGAACCTGACCTCGCTGAACGAGGCGCAACGTCGCAAAGAACTGGCAGCCGACGAAACTCGACTGATGTCTCGTGAATCAGGGAAAGGCACCCAAGACGCCAGCAATGTCGGCAAGGAGCGTGCGGCGGAAAAAGGCGCCGCGCTCCGGGACGATGGCCTGCAGCCTGGCGAACGCAAACTGGCCAATGAACTGGCGGCCGAGAAGGCGAGGAAGGATGCAAAGGACATTCTGCTCGACGAAGCCGTCAATATCCTCGCCGACGAAGTTGCAGTGATGCAGACCGGCAGCGGGCTCACAGCGGGTATTCAGCGAGCTCCCGTTCTGAAGATCGAATAGATAGCGCGCTCGATTCGACGGTCTGCGCCTGAACCTCGCTGGTCGTGGGACGGTGTAGGATCCGCTCCCATGCAGATCGAACAACTCCGCGAACGCCTGAGAGCCGCCGGCGCGAAACCCGCCCACGAGCAGGCCGTTCTGAAGGCTTGGGCAAAGGCACTGCCGCTGGACAGCGGCCGACAACAGCCGGAGAATTTTCTTCCCCTTCCCTTGCGCAACGCACTTCCCGAGCTGGCAACCGAGCTGGCGTCGATCGCGCGCCTGCGCTCCACGCATCCCGGTGGTGACGGTTCCGCGCGGCTGCTGGTCGACCTGGCCGATGGGCAGACGGTGGAAAGCGTGCTGCTCCCGCGCGACGCAATGTGCGTCTCGACCCAGGTCGGTTGCGCGGTGGGGTGCGTCTTCTGCATGACGGGCCGGGACGGGCTCAAACGCCATCTGGGCAGCGCCGAAATCGTGGCGCAGGTGGTGCTCGGCCGATCGCTGCGCCCGGTGAAGAAAGTCCAGTTCATGGGCATGGGCGAGCCGGCCCACAACCTCGACAACGTGCTCGAGGCGATCGAACTCCTGGGCACGGAAGGCGGGATCGGGCACAAGAACCTGGTGTTCTCGACGGTCGGCGACCCACGAGTGTTCGACCGGCTGCCGCGGGAAAGGGTGAAGCCGGCGCTGGCCCTGTCGCTGCATACCACCAAGGCGGACTTGCGCGTGGAATTGCTGCCGCGCGCGCCGCGCATCGATCCCGCCGAGCTGGTGGAACTCGGCGAGCGCTACGCGCGGGCGACGAACTACCCGATCCAGTACCAGTGGACGCTGCTCGAAGGCGTCAACGACGGCGACGACGAACTGGAACGCATCGCCGTACTTCTCCAGGGCAAGTATGCGGTGATGAACTTCATTCCCTGGAACGCAATTCCCGGCATGGCATTCACGCGCCCCGCACGGGAGCGTGCTCAGACGTTGGTGCGCTTCCTGCACCAGCGCGGCATCCTGGCGACGCTGCGTGATTCGGCGGGGCAGGACGTGGAGGGCGGGTGCGGGCAACTCCGCGCTCGCGTGGCGGCCTAGGCGATGTCCACCGACGGGTCTGGCCTGCAAGAGATGCAGAGAGATGCAGTACCTCAAGTCCTGAGTTAATATGCATGCCATTGCAAGGAGTGCCGAATGAACGAAATCATCTTCGTCGTTGAGGAAGCGCCCGAAGGGGGGCTGTCGGCCCGGTCGCTGGGAGAGTCCATCTTTACCCAGGCCGAGAGCGTCGAGGAATTACATTTGCGCGTTCGGGATGCGGTCCGCTGTCATTTCGAAGAAGGCCAAGCGCCCAGAATGATCCGCCTTCACTTTGTGCGGGACGAATTGATTGCCGGATGAAACTTCCGCGCGACCTTTCCGGCATCGAACTGGCAAGGGCGTTATCCGGAATCGGCTACCGGACCACAAGACAGACCGGAAGCCATCTTCGCCTTACTCTCGAAGTTCCCACGCAGCACCACCTTACAATTCCTGCCCACGATCCGTTGAAGGTCGGAACCTTGTCTGCCATCCTGGCTGACGTTGCTGCCCACTTGAAGATAAGCCGGGAGGATTTGCTTCAGCAATTGTTCGGCTGAGATTCAAAAAAGGGCACGGATCTTCGTCCCCTGTTCCTGCGCAAACCGATAGTGCCGACACATGAACGGGAAGCACCGAAGGGGGTCAGGCTGCCCCCCAGTTTTGCTGGTAATCGCTGAGAAAATTCACCATTGCGTTACCGGCCCGGCGCCGCCGTGCCGCCAGCGCACGCAATGGCCGAAGAGCGACGCCGGGTCCGTAATAGCATCGTGCCTGTTGCCCGGTTTACATCTTGCCGCGTTTGCTTTCGGCTTTTTTCTCGCACGCTTCTTTTTCGGCGCCAGACATGGCGGCGCACTTCTTCAGTGCCGCGGAATAGGCGTTTTTGACATCCGCCGGCGAGCTTTCCTTATCGCCTGCGACGCTGGCCGGCTTGTCACTCGGGCTCACTGGCGTGTCCGATTGTGTGGACTTGTCCGGGGTCATGCCATTATCGGCCGGGGCTGCCTGTGTGTCCGACTGTGTGGACTTGTCCGTGGTCATGCCTTTATCGGCCGGGGCTGCCTGTGTGTCCGACTGCGCTGCCGCGGGAGCAGCATCCTTTTCCGGGTACTTTGGATCGGCCGCGATAACCGCCGTGCTGCTTAACGCCAGGCCAAAGGCGCAGGCGGTCAATTTGATGAGCAACTTGTTCATGAAGGTCCTTTCGATAGGTTGGGAACGGTCCGAGAAATCGCACCATGAGAAATTGAATTGCGCCTGATCTCTGCTCCTGGGGAGCCCGACCGCCAACGACAGTAGCCTGAACCGGGAGCAACGTCTGTTCGCCATCACACGTATGGGACGGACGATGTGGCTCTTACGGAGGGACCGAAGGGGGCAGGCCCGCCCCCCAGTTTCACGATGCCGTACGATTGATACAATGAACGAAGCCTGACCCGCTAAATTCGTGACCCGCTAAATTCGCATGGATAACTTGCAGGATCTGCAGTCCCTCGGCTTCAGCTTACCCAGCCCGGCTTATCTTTTCGGAGCCGTAGTGTTCGGCATCATCGGCTTCGCTGCCTGGCGCTACGGCAAGAAAGTCGGGCGCAAGTGGACCAAGTGGCTCGGCGTTGCGCTGATGTTCTACCCGTATGCGATATCGCAGAGCTGGCTGCTTTATGTCGTCGGCGCGGCGCTGTGCGCCGGATTGTTTTTCGATCCTGCGCGAGCGACCAAGGCCGACTGAGGCCGTCGAATCGGCGACCAACAGCGACCCGCGGCAACGTCTACACGCCGCGTCCCCGCGTCCGATCATTGACAGCGCAGATTTATTTCTTCGGGGCAGCCGCCCACGCCGTGCAGTAGCCTTGGGGTGAGACCTCCGTGTCGCCGGGGTAGATCTTGCAGCCGCCCAACGCCTTGGCGGATTTTCCCGGAACGAATTGAACACAGCCGCTGCATTGTTTGTCGCCCTCGGGTTTGTCCTGGTACTTGAACGCGGTGCGCATCGCCGCGTTTGTCGCGGCGTAGGTTCTGCCGCTGATCAGCATGACCGGAATAACGGCCAGAGCCGCGCCGCCCAGCTTGAGCATTCGGCGGCGGCCCGATTTGATTTCGTCTTCCATTTCCTTCTCCTTCTCCTTCCAAATTTGGTTGAGCCTCGCAAGGCGGAATCAGGCCGGATTCGGGTCGGATGTCCAATTCCCGTAACGCGCAAGGCTTCGATCGCGATGACGGAGGGACCCGATCGGAGGGACCGATCGGGTCAGGCCTGACCCCCAGTTTTGCACTTTGAGCGGATCACAAATTAAAGCCCCCGGCTTTGCCGGGGGATACTTACTTCATCGAGGTTTTGTCGTGGACGGCCATGTAGGCGTCGACCTCGACCAGCGAGACCGTGCCGTCCTTGTCCGTGTCGATGGCCTTGAAGTTCTTGCCGATGCCGCGCATGCCTTTGGCTTCCTTCGGGGTCAGGGTGCCGTTGTGATCCTTGTCGGCTTTCTGGAAGGCGGCAGCCCGCTTGTCGTGCATGTCCTTGTCCGTCATCTTGTCGTGCATATCCTTGCCCATCGCGTTGTCTTCGTGCATCGGGTTGGTCATTTCCTTCTCATCCTTCGGTGCGGCGGCGGACGTGGGGCCCGCCTTGTCGCCGTCGTCCGCGGTGACATTCTGGGCTAGGGCGGCGGTTGCCGAGCCGGCGAACAGTCCTGCTACCAGCAATGAAATGATAGTGCGCTTCATGGTGAGGGTCCTTTGAGTGAAGAGGTTGGTTCGCGGTCGCTTGCCCTGGTCAGGGCGTTCGAGGTGGGACGTTGCCGCGTCGATTTAGGAACTGCCGCGGCTGCGCACGCTGCGCGGTCGACCGAGGCCGGGAAATCGCATACCCGACGATAGGTGTACGCTCATCAGGGCGTGGCGTATGTACGTCAACACACAGACACCGGGAGATGTTTGCGGCGGCCAGGCCATCGGCAACGGGGCCATGAGGGTCAGGCCTGCATAAGTGAAGTGCATATTGGAAGTATCTCAGTACATTATGCACACTGCAGGCCTGGCCCCCGGTTTTGCGCCGCAATCGGTCGGCCGCTGAGCTATACGTGGGGCTTCTCCGTATTGAAATCCGTCGCCGGGCTAGAATTGTCTTCGGAGGTATCAATATGAATCAGACTTTTACAGCCGTTGTAAAGAACGATGGCGAGTGGTGGATTGGTTGAGTTGAGCAGGTTCCTGGCGTCAACTGTCAGGAGCGCTCCCGCGACGAGTTACTGAAATGCGACACCTCTCCTCTCATGGCTGTGCCCTACTTCGGGAAGGCGGTAGCCATTCTTGGTGGCACAACCCGTCATTGAATAAGCGCAGCGCCGCCCCCGCCATGCCGAAATCAATGCGACTACCCTGCCATCCTCATCGCGTTTGCTTTTGTCCTCCTCTGCGCCGCTGCGGTGAAAAAAATTTGTTTTCAGGGAATGACGCGTTTTGTCTGAACGCCGACAACATCCGCAGGAACATCTCCTTCGTATCCAGCGAGTCGTGAAATCCAGGACGGCGGGCCTTGCCCATGTCTGGGACGATGTCGTAGTCAGAGTGGAACACGCTATGGGGCCAAAGCCAGGCGACGATGTCCTGGCGGTTGTGCGGCTTGAGGTCGTGCCCGGGAAGGTATTCGCGTCCTATGCATCGAGCGCTAGCACCGGCTATCAGATCAGGTCGTCTGCATCCAGCGACAGCGACGTAGTCGTTTATGACAGTTCTCTACATTTTGAGCCGACGCCTCGCCCAATGGATCGATGGGAATGCGGCATTCGGACGATAGAGGGAAATAAGCTGGAACCACCCCTTCCTGCACGTGTCCCTTCTGTATGCGGAACATCGGCTTCCGCTCCGGTACAAAGGAGACCATGCATGAAACTCAAAACCTCAGTTGCAGCGATTCTATTTGCATTCTCAGCCACAGGCGCATGGGCGGGCGACACCGGTCAGCCCCAGGCTGAGGCGAGCCAGCCGGACGCCACCGGCGCTCAACCGTCATCCGGCACGGTGGACGAAGCCCTGTCGTGGAAGTTCGTGAACGGACAGGCGGCCGGTTCGGAAAACCAGGCTGGCTCCGACCAGGCCGGCTCCGACCAGGCCGGCTCCGACCAGGC
>CAYODB010000002.1:0-32278 GCA_964402495.1 uncultured Bordetella sp. | reverse complement strand
AAAACCAGGCTGGCTCCGACCAGGCCGGCTCCGACCAGGCCGGCTCCGACCAGGCGGCGATGTCCGACGACCAAGGCGGAAGTGACCAGGCCGCGAGTTCCGATGAGCAAAGCGGCGGCGATGAAACCGCAAACTCGGAAGAGCAGTCCGGTGGCGATCAATCGGCCATGGGCGAGGAAGGTGGCGACCAGGCCGCGAGCGCCGACAATCCGGTCGCCAACCTGAAGGACAAGGTGGTGGTAATCATTCCGAAGGGCTGGAAGGGGTCCATTTCCGACCTGATAGCTGCCCTGGAGGCGTCTCCGGACGCGAAGGATATCGTCGTGGTGCAAGGCGGCGAACCGCAGGCCGGCAACTCATCGGAGGAAGACGACTACGTGGCCTCAAGAACGAAACCGGCCACCAACCAGCAGTAACGCTTTTGCCCTGAAACGAAATGCCCCGGCCGCTTGGGCGATCGGGGCGTTTTTATTCAAACTTTAGAGTTACCACGAAGGCACGAAGGGACACGAAGGAAACCAACAGCAAGGGAAGGGGCGGTGTGTCAGTTTTGCTTCTGCCGACCGTGCCAATATTTACTGAAGATTATGCATCAGGCCATCACATATTTTTCGCACTTCTTCGTGCTGCTTCGTGATGTTCGAGCCTTCGTGGTCAGATTCCGATCAACCGTCGGAACAGACCGAATTTCAGCAGGTCAGTAGTGAGGCGGGGTCTCGTCGACCGGCTCGCGAAGTTCATCGGGCATCGACGTTCTCGCCTGTTCCCTCAAGGCCAGCATTTCCTTCTGCAGCAGGTCGATCTGCTGTTGCTGGCGATAGACCGTGCGGTTGAGTTCTTCCAGCAACTCCTCGCAAAAACTCAGTTTCACTTCCAGTTCGGCAATCCGGGATTCCATGACGGTTCCTCCCGCGGTCACTTCGCCTGCACGGCGATAAAGTACCTGCCGCATTCAACCTTCTGCCCGGCGCGGATCTTGGCGGTCTTGCGGCTCTCTGGCTGACCGTCGACAGTGACCTGCCCTTCCGCGACCAGGTGCTTGCCCTGGCCGCCGCTGCTGGCGACGCCCGCGACCTTTAGCAGATCGCACAGCCGGATGAATTCGCTCTTGAGTGTGATTTCTACTGTTTTCACTTAACGGTACCTTGATGGATAAAGCCCAACGTTGATGGGTTAGGCGCTGGCAGCGTCGAGCGCAGCGAGTTGCGAGGGTGACAATGTCAGCCGAGTAGCGGCGAAGAGGTCTTCGAGCTGGGGCAGGGAAGTGGCGCTGGCGATCGGGGCCGTGATTCCGGGCTGAGCGAGCACCCAGGCGAGCGCGACACGTGCCGGGGTGGATAACGTTTCTTTGGCGACACTGTCGAGGGCACCGAGAACCTTGAAGCCCTTGTCGTTGAGGTATTTCTTCACCATCTGCCCGCGCGGGCCTTTGGCGAGATCTGCTTCTGAACGGTATTTCCCTGTCAGGAAGCCACTTGCAAGCGAGAAGTAACTGATGACACTGACGCCATTGTCGACGCAGACTTTCTGCATTTTCGCTTCGAAATCCGCGCGGTCGATCAGGTTGTAGTTCGGCTGCATCGATTCGTAGCGCGGCAGATTGTTTTTTCTGCTGACGGACAGCGCTTCCTCGAAGCGCTTCGCGCTGTAGTTCGAGGCCCCGATGGCCCGCACTTTGCCGGCGTCAATGAGCTTTTCATAGGCGAGCATCGTGTCGAGCAGCGGCGTCGCCGCGTCATCAGTGTGCGACTGGTAGAGGTCAATATGGCCGGTCTGCAGGCGCTTGAGCGAATCCTCGACCGCACTCTTGATGTAGGCGGGAGAGAGCCCTTTTCTGTCCGGCGCCATTTCCATGCCGAGCTTGGTGGCGATCACGACCTTGTCACGCTTGCCGCTTTTCTTCAGCCATCTGCCGATGATGGTTTCCGATTCCCCGCCCTTGTTGCCCGGCACCCACTTTGAATACATGTCGGCGGTGTCGATGAAATCGAAGCCTTCATCCACAAAACGGTCGAGCAGCCGGAACGAGGTCGCCTCGTCGGCCGTCCAGCCGAACACGTTGCCGCCGAAGGCCAGCGGCGAAACTTCCAGGCCGGAGCGGCCGAGCTTGCGTTTATGCATGTTGAATCCTTTACTGGTTGGGGCATGACCCGATTCGGCGACGAGCATAGCACCCGAACGATATCGACGTTGTTGTCACGCAGCGGGTGCATGGGGGCGCTTTGGCTGTCGTCGATGCATGCATAAATTCTTCCTGCCCTGCCGTAAATTACTGATATTTTGGAAACGGGCGATCGGTCTACAAATGATCGGAACAAATTTCGAACCCTCAATGCAAGTTGGACGGGCAGCAACCAAAACCAGCAGCCGTCCAGTTCTGAAAGCTGGGTTGCACAATCCCAACGTTGGCAATATCTGAACGGACAGATGGCGAACGCGCAGGATGTCAGCGCGAGTGGGCAAACGATTGCCTGGAAGGCGCCCAGCGTAAACGAGCAGGTGGCGGCCCGGCAGGACCTCAACGGTCCTGCTTCCGGTAACCAGTCCCGGAGCCAGCAAATCGACGGTTCGGGTTCTTCGGCATGACCAAACCCCTGATGCGTTGAACGGCCGCGTCCGCACCAGGCCAGGCTGGGCTAGACTATGGAAATGAATCCTGACAGACGCAAGAAGCCGCGCAAGCATTTCACCATGATCCGCGGCATGTACCTGGCCGATGTGTTTACACTGGGGAATGCGGCATGCGGTGTGGCCGGCATGTTCTGCGCCATGGCCTATGTCGGTAACCAGTCGATGGCGTATTTCTTCGCCGCGGCCGCGCTGGCGCCTGCGGCCTTCATATTCGATGTACTCGACGGCCGCATAGCGCGGTGGCGGCATACCCATTCCGCACTTGGTCGCGAACTGGATTCTCTGGCGGACGTGATTTCGTTCGGTATTGCGCCGGCGGCGCTCGGCTTCGCGGCCGGGATGCGTGGCGCATTGGATTGGATCGCGTTCATCTACTTCGTCTGCTGCGGCGTGAGCCGCCTCGCCCGTTACAACGTCACCGCCGAAGAGCTCGCCGGGGATGAAGGGAAGGTCAAGTATTTCGAGGGAACGCCCATTCCGACCAGCGTGGCGCTGACCGGCGTGCTGGCTTTCGCCGCATGGCAGGATCGACTGGGCGAGGATATCTACTGGGGCGTATGGTCGATCGGCCCCGCCGATCTGCATCCGCTGGTCCTGCTATTCGTGCTTTCCGGGACGCTGATGATCAGCAAAACGCTGCGCATTCCGAAGCTGTAACGGTACCTTCCGGACACGAGCCCACTAAATGAAACGCCCCGGTCGTTTTCACGATCGGGGCGTCCTCGAGAACCTGGCAGCGGTACCTGCCGGAATTCAGTGCACTTGCTGGATCCCTCCCAGCAACCAGCCGCTGCCGCCGTCGACGGGCTTGACCAGGTTCCAGACTTCCTCGAACGGTGCCGGGCCTTCGCCGTTCTCGCGAATCGTGCCGGTGAAGCGAACGCTGGCGACGTATTCGCCGGACGTCGTCTCGATGCCAAGCAGGCTCGCTTCGAGATTGTCGACTTCGGTTCTCCCGCCTGAAGCGGTTTCTTCGTCACGCTGCATCTTGATCTCCGCGAAGACCTCGGGCGTCGTGAACTTGCGGATGTCGGACAGGTCTTTTGCATCCCAGGCTGCCTGCAGCCGGTTGAAGTGGACCTTTGCGTGGCGCACAAAGCCCTCCACATCGAAGTCGGCCGGGATGCTTGTGTTCGCACCGTTGACGACCGCTGATTCCGCCGCCGGCTGCGTGCCGGGTATGGCCGCTCCGTAAGCGTTGGTCGTCGCGCCGCTGCCCACCATCCTGCCGGACATCGGGCCTGCGAACGCCTGCTTCATGGGGTTCATGGGAGCATTGGCGGGTGTGGAACCGGTTGAACGCTTGATCATTCGCCAGATGAACATCCCTGCGAATATCAGCAATGCGATGACCAGGATGTTGCCCAGCGCTGCGGCAAACGGCCCCATCAGGCCGAAGTGCGACAGCAAGGCGGCGATGCCAAGGCCGGCAGCGAGGCCGGTCAGGGGGGCCATCCATCGATTGCCCGCGGGTGCGGGAGCCGCAGCCGGGGAGGCCTGTCCCGGCTTGGACGCGGCATCCTGCGCCGGTGTCCTGGCCGGCGCGGCTTGATCCCGGCTCATGGTCTGGCGGCCGAAGCTCTTGCCGCCGCCAAGGCGCCGGGCCGCCTCAGCGTCCTGCGCGACCAGCGCGAAGCCCACCAGGACCACCAGCATCGTTGTCGTTCCGGCTAGCCATTTTCCTATAGTGCTACGAGTTGTTGTCATGCAGCCTGTTCAAATGTGGAAGTTCGGAAGCTGAATATGCGGGCGCCGCTGCGTTCTTGCAAGCGCGCATCCTGGTTCTACGATGAAACAATATGTAAGCCGGCCCGTAATTACCGCTAATTGGATCGAAAGACTTTCAGCCAAGTTCGTCCGCTAAAGCCCTTTTCACGGCAGGCCGTTCGGCCATCCGGTTGCGGAAATCCAGGACCTTCGGAAACCGCGCCGGATCGACGCCATCGCCGTCGAGAAACTGCGCGAGAGTGAAGAGATAGGGATCGCAGATCGTGTAGGCCTTGCCCATCACCCACGGCCCTTCGAACATCTCCCGCTCGATCAGAGCGAAGCATTCGCTCATCAAGGTATCCTTGGAAAAGATGCGGGGGTGCCGGTGCATTCGCAGGGATGTCACAACAGTCCGGACCGGGAGTTCCGGAATTGCTACTCTGGCGTCAGCTTCAGCTTGCCAATCAGCCTACCATAGGCCTCCCACTCCTGACGCACATAGGCGCCGAACACGGTAGTTGAAGCAATAACCGTTTCCGCGCCGGTTGCCTCGAAATGCGCCTGTACCGGTGGCGTGTTGATTGCGGCGCTGATCTCGCCGTTGAGTTTGTCGATCACGCCGGGCGGCGTGCCGGACGGCGCGAAGAAGCCGGCCCACGTATCCAGAGCGAACGCCGGATAGCCGGATTCCACGATGGTCGGAACCTCTGGGAAGATCGCAGCACGCTGGCGGCTTGTCACCGCCAGTGCGCGCAGCCTGCCGGATTTGATATGCGGCTGCGCCACGACATAGCCGCTCATCATGACCGGCACTCGTCCCGCGAGCACGTCCGCGAGCGCCTGGGCGTCACCACGATAAGGAATGTGGAGCATCTCGATTTCGGCAATCTGCTTGAAGACTTCCATCCCCAGGTGCGGCAGCCCGCCGGTTCCGCTCGATGCATAGCCGGGGGGCTGCGCGCCGCTGCGTGCCAGCGCGACGAGTTCCCGGACCGTTCCGACCCGAAGGTCCGCATGGGCGACCAGCACCATGCCCGACACGTAGGCCTGCGCAATGGGAATGAAATCCTTGACCGGGTCGTAGCCGGTGTTCGGATAGATATGGGGGCTGATCAGAAGGCTGTTGTTGCTGAACAGCAGCACCGATCCGTTCGGCCTGGATTTGGCAACGGCAAGCGCTGCGAGAGTGCCGCCCGCGCCAGGCCTGTTCTCGACGAGCACCCGCTGCTTGAGCCGGACGCCGATCGCGTCGGCGATGACCCGGGCGCGTGCGTCGAGGCTGCTGCCGGCGGTGACCGGGACGATGATGCGAATTTCACCGGGCAGCGTCTGCGCCCGCAAAGGCACCACCGCAAGCATCAGCAAGCAGACTGCACACCTTATTGTTCGGTTCATGGCATGCCCCCGGGGCATTGTCCTCCATCGCTGATCGGAGGGTGGCCCTGCGGAGATTTCAAAGGTTGGGGAACCCACCGGCGCGCGGGTGTTCCAGGCTGCGGAAGAGGAACTCGAAATTTTTGCGCTGACGGAGGAAACCCTAGTCCGTTCGACTTCACTGGAGAGATGAGCTAACTCACGGATAAAATGATCTAAAGGGCCTCGGCCTCTGCAGGCTGGCCAAACATCAGACTTGCCGGAAAGGCTTCCGAAGCGCACACTGTGCGGTCACATTCGAAGGACTCCGCACGGACATCCATGAACACTTCCATCCTCCAGTACCTGAGAGCCAACGGTGAACAACTCGACGCCGATATCGCCAAGGCGCTTCACATGCCGAAGGCTCAGGTTCTGAGCCATATTTCGCAACTTTCCTCCGCCGGCGAGGTGATCTGCTGTCAGGTCACCCGTTTTAACGAGGGCAAGAAAATCGAGGGCGTGAGCTGCCGTCTGGCCGCTTATGTGCCGCCGCGAGCCACCGGGCCGAAGCCCGGCGCGAAAAGGGGGGCCGCTGCCGCTGCTGCCACCACGATTCCCGATCACGGGACGGTTTGAGCTGGCGACGGATCAGCGGCGTTTCACGCAGACTGAAAGTAAACGGGCACCGAATGGTGCCCGTTTGTTTTTTCAGCGGCCGTATGCGGAGTGCAGCGCGGAAATGCTGCACACCACATCAAATGTGGAAGGAACGGATCGCTATCTGCTGATCCGGTGCCTGAGGGCGGGTACAGCGGCGGCCGTGGCAATTGCGATCACGGCCAGGCCGACAGCGCTGGCTGCCATGGGATGTTTGCGAACGACAGCCCGAGCTTCGCTGCCGGCATGTTCGATCCCCTGCCAGGCGCGACCGGCAGCGTCACGTGTCCGCTGGCGTGCGCGGCGAGTCGACTCCGCCATGGATTCCGCAGCGGATTCCGCAGTGGATTCCGCCGTGGACTCTCTCATGGAGCGCCGCGCATGGGTCAGCCAATCCGCCGCGGTATCCGACATACGGCGCATGCCCTGTCGTTCGGTTCGTGAACGCAATCCCGAGCTCAGTCCCCAGACGATCAACCCCAGCAGGCTGGCGCCGGCGATGGCGGAGGGCACCGGATGTTCCCGTGCCGTCCGCCGGGCGCTCGCGGCTGCGTTCGTCGCATACTTGACTGCCTGGGTGTTGCGAACGTAGTCGAGGCCTTCGCGGATCAGCCGTTTGGCGTCCAACCGCTGTTCCAGTGTATCCAGCGTGGAATCCACGCGATCGCGGACGTCATTGATGTCGCCTTCGATCTGTTCGGGCGTTCTGCTTGCGTTCATTGAATATGCTCCTTGAGAACTTCCACGTCCTTGCGCAGGGAGCGCATGGAATGGGCGGGGTTGAGATGCGTACTCGTCACGATTTTTCTTCCTCTTGCGAGGAGCAACAGTCCCAGCGGCACGACTACGGCGCCGGCGACCAGAGGCGCAAGCCACGCGGCATGTTCTTCTGGCAGAAGCTGCGCAAGGCCCGCGACCGCCGCCACCAAAACCAGCACCAACCCGGCGAACAGTACCGCCGCACCAATGGCCAGCCAGACCATGCCGGCGCCCAGATGAGAGACCTTGTCCGAAACTTCAGCCTTCGCCAGAGCCGCCTCCTCGCGGATCAGTTCAATCGATTCCCGCCAAAGATCCGCCACAAGGCCGGATAGAGAGCGATGTCGTTCCGGGGACAGGGCAGTCATTGTGCAAACTCCTGACAGTGGTGGGCAGCAGGATAGAGCCGCAATAAGCGTGCCGAGGTGAAAGCGGTCGTCACACGCTGCAAGTCGCGGGCACAAGGCTTCCTAACCAAAGGGTTAACGGCTTGGCTTTTTCATAACTGCCGCTGGAACATTGCAGTTTTTGCAGTTCGCCTGTAGCTCTTGCCGGCCTGACGGCTGGAAAAAGCAGTCCGCCGTCCTCATCTTCGTTACAATTTCCGGCGCGCCAATCTCCCTCTCCCTCCCCGAAGTCATGCACAGCCTCCAGTTCGACAACAGCTTCGTTCGCGACCTGCCCGCCGATCCGCAGGAGGGTTCGCAACGACGCCAGGTCCACGGCGCCCTGTACTCGCGTGTCCGCCCGACCCCGGTGGCGGCGCCGCGCCTGCTCGCTTACTCAGCGGAAGTCGCGGCATTGCTGGACATCGACGAAGCGGACATCCGCGCGCCGGAGTTCGCGAATGTGTTCGGCGGCAATGCGCTGATCGAAGGCATGCAGCCTTACGCGGCCAACTATGGTGGCCACCAGTTCGGCCAATGGGCCGGGCAGCTTGGCGACGGCCGCGCGATCACGCTGGGCGAGACCATTAATGCGAAGGGGCAGCGCTGGGAGTTGCAGCTCAAGGGCGCCGGGCCGACGCCCTATTCGCGCACCGCCGACGGCCGGGCGGTGTTGCGTTCCTCAATCCGTGAATTCCTGTGCAGCGAGGCCATGCATCACCTCGGCGTGCCGACCACGCGCGCATTGAGCCTGGTTGGCACCGGCGAGCAGGTTGTTCGGGACATGTTCTACGACGGTCATCCAAAGGCCGAGCCGGGCGCGGTCGTCTGCCGCGTAGCGCCATCTTTCATCCGCTTCGGAAATTTCGAGCTGCCAACCTCCCGCGAAGACCTGGCGCTGCTGAAGCAGTTGATCGACTTCACCATTCGCCGTGATTTCCCGGAGTTGAAATCCGCAGGCGGCAGTGAACAGCTTTATGGCGACTGGTTCACGCAAGTGTGCGAGCGCACCGCGGTAATGGTGGCCCACTGGCTGCGTGTGGGTTTCGTGCACGGCGTGATGAATACCGACAACATGTCCATCCTCGGCCTGACCATCGACTACGGTCCGTACGGCTGGATCGACGATTTCGATCTCGACTGGACGCCCAATACCACGGATGCCCAGGGGCGGCGCTACCGTTTCGGCCAGCAGGCGCAGATCGCCTACTGGAACGTGCAGCAACTGGCCAATGCCCTGGTGCCCGCGTTCGCTTCGGTCGAACTCCTTCAGGCCGGGCTGCAGCGCTATGTGGAAGTATTCATGGCGGCCGATCGTGGCAACGTGGCGGCGAAACTGGGCCTGTCCGAATGCCGGGAAGAGGACGAGGAATTCATGCGCGAGTTATACGGCCTGCTGCAGGGCGCCGAAGTCGACATGACGATTTTCTTCCGCGCGCTGGCTGACCTTGATCCCGGCGCGCCGTCGTTCTCGCTTTTTGCGGACGCCTTCTACGACGAAGCGAAACGCCGGGAGGCGGAACCGGGGTTCATGTCGTGGCTGGGGCGCTATGCCGTCCGCGTGCATGGCGATGGTTTGCCGTCCGCGGAACGGCGTGCGCGCATTCATGCCGCGAACCCGAAGTATGTCCTGCGCAATTATCTGGCGCAGGAGGCCATCGACCGCGCGGAGCGGGGTGATAGTGCGGGAATTGATGAATTGCTCGATGTGCTGCGCCACCCCTACGAAGACCAGCCCGGCCGCGACAAGTTTGCGCAGCGCCGCCCTGACTGGGCGCGCAATCGCGCCGGATGCTCGATGCTGTCCTGCAGTTCATGAGCTCCGCGCTTGAAATGAAAGCGTGCGGCCCGCATGCCGTGCAAAGGGCTTCCTGCCTGACGCCACCCCTTCCGACCTGATCCCCGTCCCGAAAGAACCCGCATGCCCTCACTGCCTCCGTTTACAAGATTCCTCGTCATCTTCAACGTTGTGGTGTTCCTGTTGCAGCAGGTGGCCGGCAACGGGCTGATCTACTGGTTTGCATTGTGGCCAGGCGCCGGTTCTGGAATCGAAAGCCTGCCCCTGCTATCACCGTGGCAGATGGTGACCTACAGCTTCCTGCACGGCAGCTTCATGCACCTTGCGTTCAACATGCTCGCTGTGTGGATGTTCGGCGGCGACCTCGAGCGCGTATGGGGGGTGAATCGCGTCGCCGCGGCTTACATTGCCAGCGTGGTCACCGGCGGTATCACGCAGCTCATCGTGGGCGCGATGTTCGGTGAAGGCGGCGGGCCGGTCATCGGCGCGTCGGCCGGCGTATTCGGCCTGCTGCTGGCCTATGCGCTGGTGTTCCCAAACCGCAAGATCATACCGCTGTTTCCGCCGATCCCGATGCCCTCGCGCGTATTCGTACTCTTGTACGCGGTCCTCGAACTCGTGTTCGGCGTCACCGGCACCGTTTCCGGCGTCGCCCATTTCGCCCACCTTGGCGGGCTGATCGGAGGTTGGCTGGTGTACAGGTATTGGAGGACCAAGCCGAGAGGGTGGGGAACGAGATAGCGGCGAGAGACGAGAGAAAAGGTAAAAGAAGTGCCGAACCAAAAATTCCAGGAACGGTCTAGTCTTTTCTTTTACCTTTTATGTCGTCTCTCGTCTCTCACGCATCGGCCCGCGCCGATGCGGTACCATGCCCGCTTTCCAGGAAAGGACCCTAATGAATTCCATTGTTCGTTTCTTCCCGGCCTTGCTTGCCGCCACGTTCGTTGCCCAGGTTTTCGCGGCGGACCCGAAAACGGAGGAAGAAAAAACCCTCTACGCGATCGGCCTGGCGCTGAGTCAGACGGTGAATGATTTCTCGCTTTCTGAAGTCGAGCTGGAGCAGGTGAAATCAGGCTTGACCGATGCTGTGCTCAAGCGCCCCGCCAAGGTCGAGCTGCAAACCTATATGCCCAAGATCCAGCAACTGGCGCAGGCCCGTGCCGGAACAGTCGCGGACAAGGAGAAGAAATCCGGCGCGACCTTCCTGGCGAAGGCGGCCGCGGAACCCGGCGCGAAGAAAACAGAATCTGGTGCGATCGTGATCCCGATCAAGGAGGGAACCGGCGCGAAGCCGGCCGCCACCGACAAGGTGACGGTGCACTATCACGGCACCCTGGTCGACGGAACGGTGTTCGACAGTTCCGTGAATCGCGGCACGCCGGCGACCTTTCCGCTCAACGGCGTCATCAAGTGCTGGACCGAAGGCGTGCAGTTGATCAAGGTGGGGGGCAAGGCGCGGCTCGTGTGCCCGGCCGGCATTGCCTACGGGGATCGTGGGTCGCCGCCCAAGATCAAGCCGGGCGCGACGCTGATTTTCGAGGTCGAGCTGCTCGAAATCGCCAAGTAAGCTCGAGACAGGCATTCCGATCCGGGCTCGCATTGCGGGCCCGGATCGTTTCAGTTGCTGTGTCGTTCCGGCGTTTTGTACGGGCCGAGTACCGGTTCGTCGTCCGGTTCCGTGTCGTGGTAGGTCACGCGAAGTGCTTCGTCTTCCGCATCGTCCCAGGCCTTGGCCGCACGCGTGTCATAGCGCGCCCGGTTGCTGCGCTTCATCACGGCGTCATAGGCCCTCTCGACGTTGATTTCGCGTTTCTCGATGAGGGCTATTGCCGCCGCGCAGCCGGCTTCGATGTCCTCGTCGGACGCATGCGAATCGAATATCCACAGTTTCATGCCTGATTATTCCCAGTTTGTTTCGGTATGACTGCCTCTTGAGCCACCGGTTCGCCCGGTTTACTCGACCTCGGTCTCGAAGGTTCGCGGCGCGGCGGGCACCGTCTCCAGGTCGAAGTAGACACGGCCGATCTCGCGCTCGTCCGTGGTTTCCACCTGCAGCTTCCACGCCCCGGGCTGGTAGTTCGCTTTCATCCCATAGCCGCGGAATCCCAGCGCGCGTCCGCCGACGATATTGATGGGAATCGAATCTTGCAACCGCCATTTGCCGCCGCCGTCCTTCCAGTACCAGCGCATCAGCACCTGATCGGCAAAGCGTGCCGGTGAGAAAATCCGGAAGAACGCATAAACCTTGTCGCCCGGCTGGGCGAGGAATTTCTGGTCGCCGTTGTCCCAGAAGCGCCAGAACGGCCTTTCGTGGCTGAGCACGAAGCTATCGCCCTGGCGCTCGACGCCATGGTAAACACCGATATGCTGGATCGACAGCGGAACCGGCGGAATCAGCCTGAACAGGTAAAGTGTCAGGAACAGCACAAGCACGCAGCCGAAGGGCAGGAGGATCTGCCGCCGGGCCTGCTGCGTACGCTCCGGTGCGTGGATTCTGATGCGCCGGTTGATCACTGCCAGGGGAATGCAGCCGACCAGCATCGCGGCCAGGAACACGAGCATGCCGATGGAGCCGATGAATACCGGCACCACGCTCGCGCTGAAGGACAGAATGCAGATGCTGAGCAGGGCGAACTTGAAAGACAGTCCCAATTTTTTGAAGAGCTCCGATTCATTGACGACCAGCAGCGCCACCAGGATGGCCATGAAACCAAAGGACACGAACAGCGACGAACTTTTGAAGAAGAACAGGGTGTAAAGGCTGAGCAGGCTGCCCAGGATGAAGTGAACGATCGCGTTTCGGTACTCGAAATACGCGCGTTTGATCGAGCCCATGCCCGCGACGTCGCGTTCTGGCCGCCCTTCCTGGAAGAACATCTGCATCAGGGCGATGCCGATCACCACAATGTAGACGACCTGCTGGCCGATGGTGAACCAGGAGTCGATACGGTCAAGCGTAACGATGTCGAAGAGAAAGCCTCCCACGAACGACCAGACGGCGACCTTGCGCTCGTTCTTCTCGTAGTAGAGCTTGAGCCGGTTGAGGCGGGTCGGAGCGGGTGTGGTTTCGGGCTGGGACATTGTTCCGCGCGGGTGAGCGCCTGATTGACCTTTAAGGGCGGCCTTTATTTGCCGGCCATCATACTTCGGCCATCGGCACGATGCACGGTCGCCCGCGTGTACTTCAGGCAGCCAGCCGGTGCCTTTCGACACGGGTTGCGAACCACCATCCGAGGGCGGCCAGGGTGGTGCCCATCGCCACGAAGGTCCATTCGTAGTGCACCACGCGGATCAGGACACCGCATAAGGCGACACCGCTGGCTTGTCCCATGAACAGGGAAAAAGCGAATACGGCAATCGCCGTGCCCCGCGCCTGCGGCGCCATCTCGGTGGCCTTGGTCTGCAGCGTGTTATGGAACATGTAGAAACCGAAGCCCGCCGCGATGAACACGGGAATGGTGGCCTGCCAAAGCGGCAGCAGCGGCAGTATGACGAGGCTGCCCAGCAGCAGCCCGCCGCCGATTTTCACGAAGCCGGTTTCGCCGAAGCGCGCGAGCAGCCTCCGCACCATGACACTGTAGATCAGGCCGCCGAGGCCGAAGCCAGCGAGCAAGGCGCCGATCAGGAGATAGGAGAGGTCGAAGCGCTCCTTGAGATACGCGCCCGTATAGGCAAAAGCGCCGTAGAACAGGCCGCCCTCCAGGAACACGGTCAGCATCACGGTGCGCACCCAGGGGTCGCGCAGCACGCGCAGATAGTTGTTCAAGACTCCCGCCGGCGTCGCGGCGGGCGCGGGCCGTTCGGTACGCCGGTCGACCAGTAGCAGCACTACGCTGACAATCAGGAATACCGCGGCGAGCACATCGAATATCCGGCGCCAGTCGACAAATTCGGCGAGTGCGCCGCCGAGGGCAGGGCCGAAGATCTGGCCCATCAGGATGAAGCCGAGAAAACGGCCAAGCGCGGCCTGTCGTTTTTCGTACGGTGTGTTGTCGCCGATCCAGGCCAGGGACAGCGGAACAATGGCCGCCGCGCCGATGCCGGTGGCGAAGCGCAGCGCCGTGAGCATTTCCAGCGATGAAGCGAACGAGCAGCCGAGCGAGGCGGCAGCGGCGATCAGGGTCGCGATGCCGACGACGCGCAACTTGCCGGCACGGTCGCCAAGCGGGCCGTGCACAACCTGGAACAGGCCGTACGCAAGCGTGAACGCGGTAATGACAACCGACGCCGTGGTGGGCAGGACGCCGAAGTCCCGTGCGACGGTCGGCAGCAATGCATCGAACAGTCTGAGATTCGCGCCGGAAACGAAGGCGGCGGCGGCGAGGGCAAAAAAGGCTGGGTTCATGGCGGAGAGCCGGCATTGTGCCCGGTTACGCCCGCGGAATCGACAGCGACATTCCGCCTTCGCCGTTCAGGGCGGCGAAAGCGGAAGCCGTGATCCGGAACTGCCGCTACGACTTGCCGGTGTTACGCATTACAGATGGCCGCGATCGCTCCAGATACGACCGTAGATCTTGCGCAGGTCTTCGCACGCACGGATGAATTCGCGCTTTGTCGCGTCCAGCGCCTGTACGCCGGCCGATTCCAGGGAATTGCGAAATGTGCTCAGTATGTCTTTCATGACAGCCTCCAGGAGAAATTGATACGTAGCCAATGTGCCGCCTGCAAGCATCCCGCGGAAGACAGGCGGGCGGCATACCAGCTATGCCGTGGATGCATGAGCGAAGCGGGCAGCGGCTGGCAGGGCGTACAATCTCGCCGCACGGGATTTATCCTGTGCCACGAACACCCGGTAGTCCTGAGGGGTCCTGTACATCAAGGAGGAGATTACGATGAATGCTGCAAATACTTCCGTGAGGCCCATCGGCAGATGGCTGGTGAACGCTGGTCTGGTCGTCGCGCTGGCCAGCGCCTTTGCCATGATCTTTTCAGGCATCGGCTACCAGTTCGGCCTCTGGCACTTCCGCACCGGCTTCGCAATCATGGGCTGGGCGTTCTGGTTTGCGGCGGGCGGTGCGATCGTTTCCCTTATCGGACTGTTCCTCGCGGCGCCCAGGCCGCCAAAGCTGGTTGCCACCGCCGCGATCGGCATTCTCGTCGGCGCGTCCACGGCGTACATTCCCTGGACTTACAAGCAAACGGTCGCCAGCCTGCCGTACATCCACGATATCACTACGGATACGCAGAATCCGCCGGCATTCGTGGCGGCGAAAAACCTGCGAAAGGAAGGCGATCACCCGGTCGAGTACGACGGGCCCGAAGTGGCGGCGCAGCAGCAGAAAGCTTATCCCGACCTGATGCCGCTGACCGTGGCTGCGGACAAGGACAGGGTCATGAAGGCGGCCGAGACCGCCCTCAAGTCGATGAAACTGGAAATTACCGACGCCAATGCCGCCGAGGGCCGCATTGAAGCGGTGGCAACCACACTGCTATACGGATTCAAGGACGACATGGTGGTGCGTATCGCCGCGGAGGGCGCGGGCACAAAAGTCGATGCGCGTTCCAAGTCGCGTGTCGGCCGCAGCGACGTGGGCCAGAACGCCAAGCGCATCCGCGTTTTTCTCCAGCGCCTTAAAGCAAACCTCGGCTAGCCGTTTACAGAGGCCTTTCACCGCAAAGGACGCAGAGGACGCAAAGGAAAAACAAGAACGAAGAAGAGCATGCCTGGATGAGGAGCGGCGTATCTGTTAACGGGTATGTGCAGCCAACCGCACTCGATTGGGCCATTAGCCAGTGAACACCTTTACCACGAGTTTATTCTTTGCTCCTGCCTTTCCTTTGCGTCTTCTGCGTCCTTTGCGGTGAACATTTTTCTTCAGACCGTTTATTAGAACGTCAGAGGTTTGCGGTCCTGCAGCGTGAGCCAGCCGCGGGCGACGCGGTAGATCACCCAGATTCCCGCGCCGAGGAACACCGCCCAGGCGACCAGGATGCCGACGATCGTGACGACGAGCAGCACGCCCAGCCCGACCCAGAGCAGGGCGAACCAGAAAGTACGGATCTGCCACCGGAAATGGGACTCCAGGAATGTCCCGCGCACTTCGGACTGGTAGATGTAGTTCATCACCACGGCGACGATGGACGGGATGCCGAACACGAAGGCGCCGACGATCGTCACAGCACTGGTCAGCCCGATCAGGATGCTCAGCGAATGCAGGCCGTAGATGATGTGGCCGATCGTGATCAGCGAAGGCCGCGGTGACCCTGTCGCTTCCGCCGCGGCGGTTTCCCCGTTTTCCATGGCAACGCTCCGAACTCTGCTTAACAAGGCTGACGATTATGGCACGCTGCCCAGCGGCGCTGTTGCGTCAATTCAGAGGGAAGTTGCAGGCACTGCAACCACGGCCGAGAACATGACAGCGACCGAAATCCAGCCCAGAATCTTCAGCCTGCGCTTGATGTAGAACGGGCCCATGACCTCCGGGCGTACCTCCATCAGCATCATCGATGATCCAATTGGACTTGAACGCGGAGGCGTACTGTTCTTCCGGGGGCTCTGCAATGCTTCTTGGGCCACAGTGCGCCCGGCACGTCCTCTCCCGCGTCGTTACTGTGGCGCGGGAGATTTCTTTCCCGCCGTGGACTGGCTGCGCGCGAAATCAACGTCGGCAGGCAGGTCAGATGCCTTCCAGCCGCCGCCCAGCGCCTTGATCAGCGCCACGCTGGCGGCGAGACGGCGATTGCGGATGTCCACCGCGTTGCGCTCGAAGTTGAGCGCCGAGGCCTGTACCACGATCACGTTCAGGTAACTGACGAGGCCGGCCTTGTACTGGTTGGTGGTCAGCAGCACCGACTGGCGCGCCGACTGCACTGCTTCTTCCTGGATGCGCGCTTCCTCTTCGAGGATGCGCAGCGCCGCGAGGTTGTCCTCGACTTCCTTGAAACCGGTGAGCACGGTCTGGCGGTAGAAGGCGACGTTGCCGTCGTAGGCCGCAACTGCATTGTCGGATACGGCGCGCCGCGCGCCGCCGTCGAACAGGGTTTGCGCCAGCGCGGGCCCCACCGACCAGAACCGGTTCGGCGCGGAGATCAGGCCGGAAAGCACGGAGTTCTGGAAGCCGGCTGCCGCGGAAAGCGTCAGCGTGGGGTAGTACGCGGCCCTGGCCACGCCGATGTCCGCGTTGGCCTGCGCCATGCGCCGTTCCGCCGTGGCGATGTCGGGCCGGCGCTCAAGAAGATCGGAGGGCATCCCTGCCGGAACGTAGGGTGGTTCCGCTACAAGCGGCGCAGGCTTGATGGTAAAACTGGATGCTGGCTTGCCGATCAGCAATGCGATGGCGTGCTCGAGTTGCGCACGCTGCACGCCCGTATCCAGCGCCTGCGCCTGCGTGGCCTTGAGCTGGGTTTGCGCCTGCACCACGTCAGCTTTCGCCACGATGCCGGCGGCGTACTGGTTCTCCGTCAGCTTGAGTGATCTCTCGTAGGCGACGACCGTGTCGTCGAGCAACTGCCTCTGGGTATCGAGCGAGCGCAACTGGAAATAGTTCGTCGCGAGTTCCGCTTGCGCCGACAGGCGCAATGATTCCAGGTCAGCGGCGCTGGCCTGGGCGCCGGCCTCGCTGGATTCGACGCTGCGGCGCACGCGACCCCACAGGTCGAGTTCCCAGGCGGCATCGACGGATATCGAATAGGTGTTGCGCACACCCCGGTCGATGCTGTTGCCCGACGCGGACGCGCGAGAACGGTCGGCCGATGCGCCCGCGGATACGGTCGGAACATAGCCAGCCCGGGCCGATTGCACCAGCGTGCGCGCCTGGCGAAACTGCGCTCCGGCCAGCGCCAGGTTCTGGTTGGAAATGGAGACCTGCTCCTGCAGGTCGCTGAGCAGCGGGTCGTTGAACGCTTCCCACCAGTTGCCCCGCAACTCGCCGTCGCGTGGCTGCGCCTCTTTCCAGCCTTCCTTGAAGGCGGCAGGCGTTTCGGTGTGCGGACGCACGTATTCGGGCCCGACCGTGCAGGCGGCCAGCAATGCCAGCACCGGAATGATCGCGAGCAATCTCAGCCGCAGATACTGAACCACGGAGAGCACGGAGGGCACGGAGGAAAACCAGACTACGAAACGAAACATGAACATTGTCATTTCAGCATTTCTCCGTGAACTCCGTGCTCTAAAAGGGTACTCCGACGTGCTGCGCACGTAGGGTATCCGTGGTTCAAGGTTTGTCATATTGGACTTCTTGAGGGACGCACGGCGTCGGGCGCGCGGCGCGAGAAAACGCGCTTGCAGTAAAGGCTGAAGCGGTCGAGGTAGAGATAGACGACTGGCGTTGTATATAGCGTCAGCATCTGGCTGACGATCAGCCCGCCGACAATGGAGATGCCGAGCGGGCGGCGCAGCTCGGCGCCGTCGCCCATGCCGATGGCCAGCGGGATCGCGCCAAGCAGGGCGGCCATGGTGGTCATCATGATCGGCCGGAAGCGCAGCACGCAGGCCTGGTAGATCGCCTCTTCTGGGCGCATGCCGCGGTTACGTTCTGCGTCAAGCGCGAAGTCGATCATCATGATGGCGTTTTTCTTGACGATGCCGATGAGCAGGATCACGCCGATCAGTGCGATCAGGCTGAACTCCGTTCTGCACAACAACAGCGCGAGAAGGGCGCCGACTCCGGCCGAGGGCAGCGTCGACAGGATCGTGAGAGGGTGCACCAGGCTTTCGTAGAGCACGCCCAGCACGATGTACACGGCGAGCAGCGCGGTGAGGATCAGCCAGGGCTGGCTGTCCAGGGAGGCCTGGAACATTTTCGCCGAACCCTGATAGCCACCATAGATCGAGGTCGGCACGCCCAGCCGGGATATCTCGCTGGAGATCGCACGGGTAGCGACCGACAGCGCGACGCCGACCGGCAGGTTAAAGGAAATCGTGGAGGCGAGGAACTGACCCTGGTGGTTGACCGCCAGCGCCGTGTTGCCGGAGCCATAGCTGGCGATCGCGGAAAGCGGCACCTGCGTGCCGTCGGTGGCGCTGACGTACACGTTCTTCAGGGTTTCCGGACTCTGCCAATGCTCCGGCGCCGCCTCCATCACCACTTTGTACTGGTTAAGCGAGGTATAGATGGTCGAGACCTGGCGCTGACCGAACAGGTCGTTCAACGTCGAATCGATCGTGCGCGGCGTGACATTGAGCCGCGACGCCGCATCGCGGTCGATGTTCAGCGTGGTCTGCAGCCCACGGTCCTGGGTGTCGGTGTTGACGTCCACCAACTGCGGCAGTTGCGACATCGCCTGGCGGATGCGTGGTTCCCATTCGCGCAGCTCTTCAAGGTCGTCCGCCTGGAGGGTGTACTGGTACTGGGCCTGGCCACCGCGGCCGCCGATGCGGATGTCCTGAACCGGCTGCAGGAACAGGCGGGCACCGGCCTCATGCGCCAGTTTGCCGCGCAGCCTGGCGATAACCTGGTCGGCGCTCATGTTGCGTTCGGAAACGGGTTTCAGTGCAATGAACATGCGCGCCGAATTGCGCTGCCCGCCGCCGGTGAAGCCGATGACGTTTTCCACCGCCGGGTCCTTCTGCACGATGCCGACGAAGTCCGCCAGTTTCTGCTGCATGGCCTGGAAGGAAATATCCTGGTCGGCCTGGATCGAACCGGAGATGCGTCCCACGTCCTGCTGTGGAAAGAAGCCCTTGGGCACGATGGCGTACAGGTAGACATTCAGGCAGACCGTGGCGAGCAGGACAATCATCATCAGCGGGCCATGTCGAAGCGCCCATCCCAGGGAGCGTTCGTAGCCGCGGCGCATGCCGTCGAAGCCGCGTTCCAGAATGCGGGCGAAGCGGCCCTCCTCGTGGCCCGTATCCCGGCGCAGCAGGCGGGCGCACATCATTGGCGTGGCGGTAAGCGAAACGAACATGGACACGAGCACGGCCACGGAAAGGGTCACGGCGAACTCGCGGAACAGGCGGCCGACGATGCCGCCCATCAGCAGGATTGGAATGAACACCGCAATCAGGGACAGGCTCATGGAAACGACGGTGAAGCCGACTTCGCGCACGCCGGTCAGCGCTGCCTGCATGGCCGGCATGCCGTCCTCCATTTTGCGGGAGATGTTCTCCATCACCACGATGGCGTCGTCAACCACGAAGCCGGTTGCCACCGTCAGCGCCATCAGGGACAGGTTGTTGAGGCTGTAGCCGCACAGGTACATGACGCCGAAGGTTCCGAGCAGGGAGACCGGCACGACCACTGTAGGGATCAGGGTCGCGCGGACGCGGCGCAGGAACAGGAACACGACCATCACCACCAACGCGACCGAGATCATCAGGGAGCGTTCTACCTCGCGCAGGGACGCGCGGATCGTCGGCGTGCGGTCCATCATGATGGCGAGGTCGATGGCGCTGGGAATCGATGCGCGCAACTGCGGCAGGGCCGCCTTCACGCCGTCGACGGTTTCGATGATGTTCGCACCCGGCTGCCGGTTCAGGATCACCAGGACCGAGGGCTTGCCGTTCGCCAGTCCGGCATTGCGTAGATCCTGCACCGAGTCCACGACTTCGGCCACGTCCGACATCTGCACGGCAGCGCCGTTGCGGTACGCAATGATCAGCGGCATGTACTCCGCCGCAGTCATCGCCTGGTCGTTAGCGCCGATCTGCCAATGGCGGTCGCCATCCTCCACCGAGCCTTTGGGCCGGTTGGCATTGGCGGCGGCAATGGTGTTGCGGACTTCCTCGGTGCCGATGCCGTACTTGTGCAGGGCGGACGGGTTCAGTTCGACGCGCACGGCAGGCAGCGACCCGCCGCCGACGGTAACCTGGCCGATGCCCTTCACCTGCGAGAGCTTCTGCACGAGGATGGTGGAGGCTGCATCGTACAACTGGCCGCGTGTCATGGTTTTCGACGTCAGCGACAGCAGCATGATGGGCGCGTCCGCCGGGTTTACCTTGCGGTAGGTCGGGTTGTTCGGCAGGCCGGTGGGCAGCGCAGTGCGTGCCGCGTTGATCGCGGCTTGCACGTCCCGTGCCGCGCCATCGATGTCCCGATTGAGGTCGAACTGCAGGGTAATGTAGGTGGAGCCGAGCGAACTCGACGAGGTCATCTCGGTGATGCCGGCGATGCGTCCCAGCGCCCGCTCGAGCGGCGTCGCCACGGTGGCCGCCATGGTCTCCGGGCTGGCGCCCGGCAGCCCCGCCTGCACCGAGATCGTCGGGAAATCCACCTGCGGCAGCGGCGAAACCGGCAGCAGGCCGAAGGAGACGATTCCGGTCATCGCAATGCCGATCGTAAGCAGCGTCGTTGCGACCGGGCGCTGGATGAAAGTGGCGAAGAAATTCATGCCACCTCACCCCGTCCCTCTCCCCCTGAAGGCGGAGAAGGTGAACTGGCAAAATCAAAGGCGCTCATGCCTGTTCCTGCGGGCGGCCGCGTGCGCGGCCGCGATTGGCCAGGCGGTCGAAAGCGAGATAGATCACCGGGGTCGTGAACAGCGTCAGGACCTGGCTGACGATCAGGCCGCCGACCATGGTGATGCCCAGCGGCTGGCGCAGTTCGGAGCCGACGCCACCGCCGAGCATCAGCGGCAGCGCGCCGAGCAGGGCGGACAGGGTCGTCATCAGGATGGGGCGGAAGCGCAACAGGCAGGCCTGGTAGATGGCGTCGCGGGGACTCTTGCCTTCATTGCGTTCGGCATCGAGGGCGAAGTCGATCATCATGATGGCGTTCTTCTTGACGATGCCGATCAGAAGAATGATGCCGATGATGCCGATGATGCCGAGGTCGGTGTGCGAGATCATCAGCGCAAGCAGGGCGCCGACACCGGCCGAAGGCAAGGTCGAGAGGATCGTGACCGGGTGGATGTAGCTTTCGTACAGCACACCCAGCACGATGTACATGGTGACGATCGCGGCCAGTATCAGGATCAGCGTATTGTTCAGGGAGGACTCGAAGGCCAGAGCCGCGCCCTGGAAGCTGGTGCGCATGCTGGCCGGAAGGCCGAGCCCCTTCTCCGCCGCCCGGATTGCATCGACGGCTTCGCCCAGCGAATAGCCATTCCCGAGGTTGAACGAAACCGTGGTGGCGGGAAACTGGCCGATATGGCTGATCACCAGTGGTGCATTGCGCTCGATTACCCTGGAGATCGTCGACAGTTTCACCGGCTTGCCGTCGGTGGAATTGACGTAGATGTCCGCGAGCGCGTCCGGCCCCTTCTGAAAATCCGGATGGACTTCGAGCACCACGCGGTACTGGTTCGACTGGGTAAAGATGGTCGAGATCTGGCGCTGGCCGAAAGCGTTGTACAAGGCATTGTTGATGGCTGCAGGGGTGATGCCCAGACGGCTGGCGGAAGCGCGGTCGATGTCGACGAAGGCCTGCAGACCCTGGTCCTGCAGGTCGCTGGTCACATCCGCAAGCTGCGGTTCGTTGCGCAGGCGCTCCACGAGTTTCGGCACCCACAGGCTGAGGTTGTTCGAATCGGCGTCTTCCAGGCTGAACTGGTACTGGGTGCGGCTGACCCGGTCTTCGATGGTCAGGTCCTGCACCGGCTGCATGAACAGCTCGATGCCCTCGATCCGCGCAAGTTCCGGCTGCATGCGCCGGATCACCTCGGTTGCATGCAGGCCGCGCTCCTTCAGGGGCTTGAGGTTGATCAGCATGCGGCCGCTGTTCAAGGTTGCGTTGGTGCCGTCCACGCCGATGAACGACGTGACGCTGGCGACGGCCGGGTCCTGCAGCACGGCTTTGGCCAGTGCCTGCTGCCGGTCAGCCATGGCGGCGAAGGAAATCGATTGCGGTGCTTCCGATATCCCCTGGATCAGGCCGGTGTCCTGCGGCGGAAAGAACCCCTTCGGTATCCATACATACAGCAGCACTGTGAGCACCAGGGTCCCGGCGGCCACCATCAGCGTCGCGGCCTGGCGGTCTAGCACCCAGTCAAGGGCGCGTCCGTAGCGCGCAATGACGCCGTCGAAGAAACGCCCGCCGGCGCGATAGAAGCGACTCTGTTCGTTTTCCGGAATGTGCCGCAGCAGGCGGGCGCACATCATCGGCGTCAGCGTTAGCGATACCACCGCCGAGATCAGAATGGCCACCGCCAGCGTGATGGCGAACTCGCGGAACAGGCGGCCGACGACGTCGCCCATGAACAGAAGCGGGATCAGCACGGCGATCAGGGAGAAGGTCAGCGAGATGATGGTGAAGCCGATCTGCCTGGCGCCCTTGAGGGCGGCATCGAACGGCTTGTCGCCCTGTTCGATGTAGCGGGAGATGTTCTCGATCATCACGATGGCATCGTCCACCACGAAACCGGTCGCGATCGTCAGCGCCATCAGCGTGAGGTTGTTGATGCTGAAACCGGCGAGGTACATCACGCCGAAGGTGCCAACCAGGGATAACGGCACCGCGATGCTGGGAATGATGGTCGCGGCCACGTTGCGCAGGAACAGGAAAATAACCATCACCACCAGTGCAACGGCCAGAATCAGTTCGAACTGCACGTCTTTTACCGAGGCGCGGATGGTGGTGGTGCGGTCGGTCAGCAGCTCTACGTCCACCGACCCGGGCAGCGATGCCTGTAATTGCGGCAGCAGCTTCTTCACC
Organism: uncultured Bordetella sp.; assembly: GCA_964402495.1. Taxonomy (GTDB): domain Bacteria; phylum Pseudomonadota; class Gammaproteobacteria; order Burkholderiales; family JACQAP01; genus JACQAP01. Next base: position 9,449 of record CAYODB010000002.1, on the reverse strand, counting down.
CGGTCGGCAACTTCAATGACGTTGGCGCCGGGCTGGCGCTGGACATTGAGCACCACTGCCGGCTTGTCGTTGGCCCAGGCCGCCAGGCGCACGTTTTCCGCGTCGTCCACCGCATCCGCGACGTCGCTCAGCCGGATCGCCCCGCCATTCTTGTAGGCGATGATAAGATTCATGTACTCGGCGGCGGATTTGAGCTGGTCGTTGGCGTCGATGGTCGACGCGCGCGAAGGACCATCGAAGCTGCCCTTGGCCTGGTTGACGTTGGCGCTGCCGATGACAGTGCGCAGATCGTCGAGGCTCAGGCCGTAGGCGGCAAGCGCCCGTGGATTGGCCTGAATGCGGATCGCGGGACGCTGGCCGCCGGAAAGCGTGACCAGACCGACTCCGGGAAGCTGGGAGATTTTCTGCGCGACGCGCGTGTCGATCAGGTCCTGCACGCGGGGAAGCGGCAGCGAGGTCGAGGTTACTGCCAGTGACAGGATTGGCGCATCAGCGGGATTGACCTTGCTGTAGATCGGCGGCGACGGCAGGTCGGCGGGGAGCAGCGAACTGGCCGCATTGATGGCCGCCTGTACGCCCTGCTCTGCGACGTCCAGGGTGAGGTCAAGGCTGAACTGCAGCGTGATGACCGACGCACCGCTGGAGCTGGTCGACGACATCTGGTTGAGGCCGGGCATCTGGCCGAACTGGCGCTCCAGCGGCGCGGTAACCGACGACGTGGTGACATCGGGGCTGGCGCCCGGATAGAGGGTCACGACTTGTATGGTGGGGTAGTCGACTTCGGGCAATGCCGACAGGGGCAGCAGCCGGTAGGCAACGATTCCCGAAAGCAGGACGGCGACCATCAGCAGCGAGGTCGCCACCGGCCGCAGGATGAACAGGCGTGAGGGATTCACGCGTCTTCCCTAGTTGCTGGCCGGCGGCGCATTCGTTCCTGCGCTTGTTCTCCGGCGAAGCTGCTGTCCGGCTTCCTGGGTGGCGGCCCCTGCCGAATCGGTCGCGGGTGCTCCGGTGCCTCGTGCGTCGGTGCTGCCCTCCTTGCGGCCGCGCGTGCCGGCGCCCGGAGCGTCTCCGCCGGTGGAACCGGGACTCGCATCGCGCCCACCCGTGACTTCGACTTTCGCGCCTTCGCGCAGCTTGTCGGTGCCGTCGATGACCACCACCTCGCCCGGCGCGAGGCCTTCGTCGATGGCGACGGTCTCGCCTTCGGTTGGCCCCGGCTTGACGGGACGCACGGTCACGCTGTTGTCGGCCTTGACGACATAGACAAAGCTGCCACCGAATTCCAGATTGCCGGCCCCGCGCTGCACGGCGGGCGAGGGAATCAGCGTCGCATTGCGACTTACCTCGAGTAGCATGCGCGCGTTGACGAATTGGTTCGGGAACAGGCTGTAGTCGTCGTTGGGAAACTGCGCCTTGAGCTTGACCGTGCCCGTCGCCGGGTCGATCTGGTTGTCCACGGTAAGCAGTATGCCGCCCGCCAGCCGGTTCTTGCCGGAGCGGTCAAAGGCGTCGACGGAGAGTTTTTCGCCGCCCTGCAGCTTCTTCATGACCGCGGGCAGGTTGTCCTCCGGCAGCGTGAAGATCACGCTGACCGGCTGCAACTGCGTGATCACCACCAGTCCGTTAATGTCGCTGCTGCGGACGATGTTGCCCGGATCGATCTGGCGCAATCCGATGCGTCCGCTGATCGGCGCGGTGATGCGCGAATAGACGAGCTGGAGCTTCGCGCTGTCGATCTGCGCCTGGTCGGCTTTCAGCGTGCCCTCGTACTGGCGCACCAGCGCCGCCTGGGTGTCGAGCTGCTGGCGGGCGATCGAGTCCTGCTCGAACAGCATGCGGTAGCGCTCGAGGTCGGCCTGCGCATTCCGCAGGAGCGCGACGTCGCGCGCCATCTGCCCTTCAGCCTGCGCCAGTTGCACCTGGAAGGCGCGGGGATCGATCTCGGCGAGCAGCTCGCCCTTTTTAACCACTTGGCCCTCGCTGAAGAGGATCTTGTTCAGTTCGCCTTCGACGCGGCTGCGGACGGTGACGGTATTGAGCGGCGTCACGGTGCCGAGGCCGTTGAGGTAGATGTTAATGTCGCCGGATTTCGCTGTCGCGGTGGCAACGGGCGTTGGCCGGTTGGCGTCGGCGCCGCCGCGCATTTTTGCCGCGCCCTGTTTGTTGTCTTGCCGTGAGCCGGGCTGGTTCTTGCCTGATAAATAAAACCAGGCACCCGCGCCGAGCAGGGACAGGATCAGCACCCAGACCCAGGGGCGGCGCAGCAGGCCACCGGATGCGCGCGTCCGTGACCTCCCTGTCGGAGGAGACGCAGTCAGCGCGGGATTTTCTTCGTTTGTCAGGTTGTCCATGATTCGATGGGGTCAGGCGAGCGCCGCGCGCAATCCGGCACGCCAACTGTATTGGAAGGGATATGACTCCGATGTAACGAAGTGTCGAAGGGCGTCCGGGGGTTACAGTAGGTGACAAAAGTCCTCCCAATTGGTTCTTCCGGAAGGTATAAAAGCACTCATGCGTGAACGTATTCTGATTGTCGATGATGACGAAGACATCCGGACATTGCTGGAGGAGTACTTGTGCAAGAACGGTTTCGAGGCGCAGGCCGTCCCGGATGGCAAGGGCATGTGGGACGCCCTTGCCGCCAGGCCTTTCAGCCTTGTGGTGCTCGACCTGATGCTGCCCGGGGATGACGGCCTGTTCCTGTGCAGGCAGTTGCGTGCACGCTCGCAACTGCCGGTCCTGATGCTGACCGCGCGCGGCGAGGCGGTGGACCGCATCGCCGGCCTGGAAATGGGCGCGGACGACTACCTGCCGAAACCTTTCGACCCGCGCGAGCTGCAGGCGCGAATCCGCAGCATCCTGCGAAGGGCGAAAGCGCTTCCCACCGAAACCGGCGTCGAGGCGCCGGAAAAATACCGCTTCGCCGGCTGGAAACTCGATACGCGCGAACGCAACCTTTACGCGCCGGACGGCGTGGTTGTGCCGCTTTCCGGCGCCGAGTACCGGCTTCTGCTTCTGTTCCTGCAGAATTCGAACGTGGTGCTCAGCCGCGACCAGCTTTCCAATTTCACTTTCGGGCGTGATGCCGATCCCATGGACCGGACCATAGACATGCAGGTGAGCCGCCTGCGCGAGCGCCTGCGCGACCAGGCCCGCGAAGCGGAAATCATCAAGACCGTGCGCGGCAAGGGTTACGTGCTGGCAGCCCGCGTGGAGGACGTCCGGTGAAGCTGCTGCCCGGTTCTCTTTTCGGGCGCATCGCGCTGGTCCTGGTGGGCGGCCTTATCGCGGTGCAACTGATCACCACTTTGATACACACTTCCGAGCGCGACTCGCTGGTGTTCCGCGTTGGCTCGCAGCAGGCGGCCGTAAGGATCGGCGACATGGTGCGCGTGCTGGAAGCGATCAGCCCGGCCGAGCGCTCGAGCATCATGCGCGCGGTGCCGGCGGAAACGCTGAGGCTTTCCTACGGCAATCCCGCCGGCAGCGACGACGTGGGCGGTGAGGAATCCGAGCTTCTGATCGCGGCCCGCGACGCACTTGCCCTCGCGCTGGAACCCGGCGTTGCCTTCCGCGTGATCGACGCGCGTCCGGTCTACCTCCGGCCCGACTCCTGGTATGCACGCGAGTTCGGCGAGCGCGCCGGCGTCCAGATTGACGCGGCAGTTCGCCTGAAGGATGGTACCTGGATCACGGCGAACAGCACAGAACCGGCGCGCCGCACCAGATGGTTCACGCGCATGCTGCGCAACCTCCTTGTCGTGGATGCGGCAATGCTGGTGCTCAGCTTCATCGCCGTCCGGCTGGTGACGCGGCCGCTATGGGTGCTGGCGGGCGCAGCGGAAGAGCTGGGCCGCAACATCGACCGGCCGCCGCTGCCGGAACGCGGTGCTAACGAGCTGGTGCGAGCATCGCGCGCACTGAACGTGATGCAGGACCGCCTCAAGCGCTACGTGCAGACCAGGATGCAGGTGCTGGCGGCCATGTCGCACGATCTGAAGACTCCCATCACTCGCATGCGCCTGCGCGCGGAACTGCTCGAAGATCCCCAGATCAAGGCCAGGTTCGTTAAGGATTTCGATGCGCTGCAGGAAATGGTGACTTCGACCCTCGACTACATGCGGGGGCTGGGTGACGGCGGCGAGTTGCTGCAGCCGATCGACGTGACGGCGTTGATTTCAAGCCTGAAGGAAGACGCCGAGGAAGCCGGGCACGTCGTGACCGTGCAAGGCGATGCGCGCAGCCCGGTGATGGCGCGATCCCAGGCGCTCAAGCGCTGCCTGCAGAACCTGATCGACAACGCACTGGCCTACGGCAAGCGCGCCGACATCACGGTGCGCGACGAGGACGGCATGCTCGACATCGCGATCCGGGACGATGGCCCGGGAATACCCGATGGCGAGATCGAGCGGGTGTTCGAGCCCTTCTACCGGGTCGAGAGCTCGCGCAACCGCAACAGCGGCGGCAGCGGGCTCGGCCTGTCCATCGCCCGCAATATCGCACAAGCCCATGGCGGTACCGTGCGGCTGCGCAATCTTGTAACCGGCGGCCTGGAAGCGACATTGCGGCTGCCGCGCGGCATTTCCAGCGCAACGTGATGTAGAACCCGTCCTGAGTTGGAGCAGGCGACGCAAGCCGCCGCCGGCTCCAGATTCGGAGGCAGTTCAGGGTGCATGGCCGAGGCGGGCAAAGCGCAGACGCAATGCATACGCGCCGTCGCCCAGCATTGCCTGCACCAGAGAAGCGGCCGCCAGGAACACCGGATACTCCCAACCGCCGCCGGTGGCGGTGAATACCCAACCGTTGTCCCAATGCGTGAATGCCGCGCCCAGCAGCACCGGAATCATGGCCAGCGCTACCCATCTGGTCTGCACGCCGGCGATCAGCAGGAGGCCCGCGCCGATTTCCGCGACCGTGACTGGATACGCAAGCCACGGTGCAAAGCCGACCGTCGCAAAGAATTCCGCGGTGCCTGCCAGCGTGAAGGCGTGGATCTTCAGGTGCGCATGGGCGAGGTACATGATGCCCAGGGACACGCGTAACAGCATTGCGCCGTACTCTTGCGTCGGGGAAGCCTTGGTCAGTTCCATGGTGATCTCCTAAGCGGCCGCGGCCCGCATGCCCGGAACGAGTGCCAATCCTGCTTCCACCCAGCCCTGCTTGCCACCGGCGAATACCGCAACCTTCCCATAGCCGATCTGGTCCAGGATGCGCGCGGCGATATGGGAATTCTGGCAGGTCGCACTTGCGCAATAGACCACGACTTCGGTGGACGTGTTCGGCACCAGCAGGGGCGCAAGTTGCCGGGTCTGGTCGTGGGGCATGTGCAGCGCTTCCGGCAGGTGCCCATCCTGATAATACTTTTCCGGAAGCGCTTCCAGCAGCGTGATGGCCGGGTTGGCGGCGAGCCGCGACTGTAGTTGTTCGAGGGTCAGTTGTTTGATCATGAGAGTGGTCCTTTTCAGTGGTTGGATTGCGTTCACAACGATTGCTATTGCAATCAAATATTGGCAGATATAAGTTGCAAATGCAATTATAAGACGGTGGCGAATCGTCCGGTATTTAATTAATTACATTAAAAACAAGGAATAAAAATAAATATGGACAGCCTGGGCTGTCCATATTTATTGAGGCACCACAGGGCGGAAAGGGCGCCTACATGCCATCCACAACTATGATTTTAGCTTCCGATGTTTTCTGTCGGATGTCCATGGCCGGGCGGTATTCCGGCGATTCGTACCACTCCCGCGCCCGCTCCAGGCTCTCGAATTCGCAGATCACCACGCGTTTCGGATTCCAGTCCCCTTCGAGTACGTCGATCCTGCCGCCGCGGGCGATGAATTTTCCACCGTACTTCGCCAGCGAGGCGCCGACCAGCTTGCGGTATTCCTCATAGCCGAACTTGTCGTGGACGTCGATCTGGGAAATCAGGTAAGCGGGCATGTCACTTCTCCAGAGGGCCTCAGGCCTTCGCGCGTTTCCAATCCTGCAGGACCATCTCCGCGCCTTTTTCCGCGATCATGGTGGTCGGCGCATTCGTGTTTCCCGAAGTGATGCGGGGCATCACCGATGCATCGATCACGCGCAAGCCGGCCATGTCGCGCACCTTCAGCCTTTCGTCCACCACGGCCATGCGGTCGCGGCCCATCCTGCAGGTTCCCACCGGATGGAAGATGGTCGTGCCAAGATCGCCGGCGGCACGGTAGAGCTGTTCCTCGGTGCGGATGTCCGCTCCCGGCAGGTATTCCTCGGGCTGGTATTTCTCGAGCGCCCTGGCTTTCATGATCTGCCGCGTCATGCGGATCGAATCGATTGCGACCTTGCGGTCTTCTTCGGTGGAAAGGTAATTGAGCCGGATCGACGGATGCAGGTACGGATCGGCGCCCTTGATGCGTATCTGGCCGCGGCTGGTGGGCCGCAGGTTGCAGACCGACGGCGTGATGGCCGGAAAGTCATGCAGCGGCGAACCGAACTTGTCGAGCGACAGCGGTTGCACGTGCCACTCGATGTTGGCCGAGGGCTGGGACGGATCGCTCCGGGCGAATGCGCCTAGCTGCGAAGGCGGCATGGTGAGCGGTCCGGTGCGATGCAGGAGGTATTCGAGTCCCATCGCCGCCTTGCCGAACAAGCTGTTGGCGCGCTCGTTGAGCGTGCCTACATTTTTGACCTTGTAGATGATGCGCACCTGCAGGTGATCGTACAGGTTCTCGCCGACACCGGGCAGGTTGTGCTCGACGTCGATGCCATGCTCCCTGAGCAGTTCCGCCGGACCTACGCCGGACAGTTGCAGGATCTGCGGCGAGCCGATCGCGCCCGCGGAAAGGATCACTTCCCGCTTCGCCTCGGCGAACTGGTTGCCCCGGGGCCCCAGTCGGTACTCGACACCGGTGGCGCGCCGGAGCATGCCCATGTTCTGCAGGCGGATCCGCTGCACGTGCGCGTTGGTCACGACAGTCAGGTTCGGGCGGTGCATGACGGGCCGCAGGAATGCCTTGGTATTGCTCCAGCGCACGCCGCGCTTCTGGTTCATCTGGAAATAGGCGTTGCCGAAATTGTCGCCGCGGTTGAACTCCTCGATTTTCGGGATGCCGCATTCCGCGGCGGCTTCGCGCCATGCGTCGAGGATCTCCCAATTCACCCGCCGCTCTTCCACGCGCAGTTCGCCGCCGGCGCCGTGGAATTCGCTGGCGCCGTGCACGTAGTCCTCCGTGCGCAGGAAGTAGGGCAGGACTTCATCCCAGCTCCATCCCTTATTGCCCAGCGATGCCCAGTGGTCATAGTCACTCTTCTGGCCGCGCATGTAGATCATGGCGTTGATGGACGAGCAACCCCCCAACACCTTGCCGCGGGCGTAGCCGATCGAGCGTCCGTTCAGCCCAGGATCGGCGTCGGTCTTGTAGCACCAGTCGGTGCGCGGGTTGGCGATGGTGTAGAGATAGCCTACCGGGACGTGGATCCAGAAGTAGTCGTCCTTGCCGCCGGCCTCGAGCAGCAGAACCCTCACCTTGGGGTCGGCGCTGAGGCGGTTGGCCAGCAGGCAGCCGGCTGAGCCCGCGCCGATGATGATGTAATCGAATGGTCCCAGGGCCTGGCCCATCGCTCCCCCGCTATATATGTTGGCATGAAGGCGGCGCAGCCGCTGCGAGACGGGATTATGCCCGAACCGCCGTACTGGATTCGCGGACGGCTTGGCTTTAATCTGCCCCCTTTCGGGGGGGAACAATGAAAATAACCGCCATCAAGACTTCGGTCTGCAACGCCGAGATGCGCAACTGGGTGTTCGTAAGGGTGGAGACCGACCACCCCGGCTTGTATGGCTGGGGCGAGGCGACGCTGGAATGGAAGACCCGGGGTGTGGTCGGCGCCGTGCAGGACCTGGAACCGCTGTTGATCGGACGCGATCCGCGCGACATCGAGCAGGCGGTGCGGGTCATGGTCAAACACTCGTTCTGGCGCCTCGGCGTGATCGGCAACACTGCCATCAGCGGCATCGAAATGGCCCTGTGGGACATCTGGGGCAAGGAGCTGAACGTTCCCGTCTGGCGGCTGCTTGGCGGCAAGACGCACGACAAGATCAAGGTCTATACCCACCTCGGCTTCGGCGACATGACTTCGGTCTACGAAAGCATGGAACACAGCAAGGTGGTGGAGCGGGGGTTGCAGGTGATCGAAAAGGGCTACAAGGCGCTGAAAGTGGTGTTCATCCCTTACACCCATTTCACCGCCTCGCCGAAGCAGCAGGATCACGTCGGTGGCATGATGCAGAAGCTGCGCGACGCCGTGGGCGACGAGATCGAGATCATGATCGATTTCCACGGCCGTCCGGCGTCGACCAGCGCGGCGCTGCAGTATATCCACGCGCTGGCGCCGGCGCGGCCGCTGTTCGTCGAAGAGCCGATCCAGCCGGGCGACGCCACCGGGATGAAGCAGATCATGGACAAATCCCCCGTGCCGATCGCCGCTGGAGAACGCCTGGTCGACCGGCGCGAGTTCGACGACCTGTTCCGCTTGCGCGCAATCAACATTGCGCAACCGGATCTCTGCCACGTCGGCGGATTCACTGAAGCGCGCAAGATCGCCGCCATGGCGGACACGGCGGGTATCGGCATCGCACCGCATAATCCGCTGGGTCCGCTGGCCGGTGTTGCTGCCCTGCATTTCGACATCGCCACGCCGAACTTTGTGATCCAGGAGGAAATGTCGGGCGCCGTGCCCTGGTATTACGACGTGGTGAAGGGGCCAATACGCATGGTTGACGGCTACTGGCAGGTCCCGGACCAGCCCGGTCTCGGTGTCGAGGTGGATGAGAAGGAAATCGCGAAGCACCCCTTCAAGCAGGAAGTCATGCACGCCGGCCACGCGGCGCTCGATGATGGGACCATTGTTGATTGGTAAGCGACCGGACTGGTAGACCGTATTCATCGAGAAGTCGAAACCTGCCCGCAATAACTGACCAGGGAAAAATTCATGGCTGAAGCCTATATCTGCGCCGGATTGCGCACGCCGATCGGACGCTACGCGGGCGTGTTGTCGTCGATGCGCGCCGACGATCTCGCCGCCATTCCGCTGCGCGAACTGATGGCGCGCCATCCCTCGGTGGACTGGGCCGCGGTCGACGACGTGGTTTTCGGCTGCGCCAACCAGGCGGGCGAGGACAACCGCAACGTGGCAAGGATGGCCCTGCTGCTCGCCGGACTGCCGCAGGAAATTCCTGCCAGCACCATCAACCGGCTTTGCGGCTCCGGCATGGATGCAGTCGGCATCGCGGCACGCGCGATCAAGTCCGGCGAGGCGGAACTCGCCATTGCCGGCGGGGTGGAGAGCATGTCGCGCGCGCCGTTCGTCATGCCCAAGGCGGACAGCCCGTTTGCACGGACCAACGCGGTTTACGACACCACCATCGGCTGGCGCTTCGTCAATCCGCTCATGAAGCAGCTCTACGGCAC
>CAYODB010000001.1:58048-59025 GCA_964402495.1 uncultured Bordetella sp. | reverse complement strand
CATGGAAACCGACTGGGCGGAAAACCGGGCGAAAATTCCCGACAGCACGATTCGCAAGCTGCTCGGCAAGGTCCTCGACGGCGCCTATTCCTATCCGGAGCGCGACAAGTTCCGTACCCGCCTGGAGCGCGGCAGCGTGGCGGGAACGACGGAGATCTACATCAGCCATCGTGGCGCCTACCAGGTCGTGGTGGGAGAGCGCCAGCAGGAGCAGGTCAAGTGGCAGATGCGCCCCACCGACCCCGACCTCGAGGCGGAGATGCTCTCCCGGCTGATGGATCGCCTCGGCGGCGCGCAGGAACAGGTCGAGGCACAGGGAAAGTCGCCGGCGGCTGAATCGCGTGCTGAACTCACCAGGAATGGCCAGACGCCCGAGGCTTTGCTGTTGCGCGACAGTTTCGATCGCGCCTGGCGCCGCGTAGGGCTGGCACTCGACAGGGTTGGATTTACCGTCGAGGACCGGGATCGCTCAAAGGGCCTGTACTTCGTGCGCTATGTTGATCCCGACGCCGTCGACGAGAAATCCGAAAGTTTCATTTCCAGACTGGCTTTCTGGCGCAGCAGCGACGCGGCCAAGAAGCAGGAGCAGTACCGGATCAGCGTGGCCGACGTCGAAAAGGGCAGCGAGATCCGGGTTCTCAATGCCGAAGGCCAGAAAGCCAATACGACCAGCGCAGGCCGCATCCTGGCACTGCTGCAGGCGGAGCTGAAATAGCGCGAATGCAGACCACCATGCCGGTGCGGGGTTGAGCGCGGTAATGCGTTTTGCCTCCCTCGGCAGCGGCAGCCAGGGCAACGCCCTGGTGGTTGAATCCGGCGCCTCCAGAATTTTGCTCGACTGCGGCTTCGGACTTGCCGATGCCGTTTCCCGCCTCGGCCGTCTCGGTCTGGCCCCGCAGGATATTTCCGCCATTGTAGTCACGCACGAACACGACGACCACATCGGCGGTGTCGCCTGGCTGCTGGCGGAGACCCCC
>CAYODB010000001.1:686-58038 GCA_964402495.1 uncultured Bordetella sp. | reverse complement strand
GCGCGGCGCCATGCGCTGCCCGTGTGGCTGACTCACGGAACCCTCAACGGATTCGAGGCACTGTTTGCGGACGTCAAGACCGTCAACGTCATCGGCAGCTACGAAGCGTTCTCGGTCGGCGACCTGCAGATCCAACCCTTCCCCGTCCCCCACGATGCGCGCGAGCCGGCCCAATACGTGTTCGGCGATGGCGTTCGCCGCCTGGGCGTGCTCACCGACACGGGATGCTCGACGCCGCATATCGAAGCCATGCTGTCGCAATGCCATGCGCTGGTGCTGGAGTGCAATCATGATATCGAAATGCTGCAGTCAAGCAGCTACCCGCGGCGGCTGCGCGAACGCATTGCCGGAAAATTCGGCCATCTCGACAACGTAACGGCCGCGGGTCTGCTCGCTCGGCTGGACAACGGCAAGCTCCAGCATCTGGTGGCGGCGCACCTCAGCCAGGAGAACAACCGGCCCGAACTGGCGCGGGCTGCGCTGTCCGCCGCCATCGGTTGCGAACCGGACTGGATAGCCGTGGCCGACCAGGCCACCGGACTCGACTGGCGCCAGATCACCTGACAGCGCGCAAAAAATGCGATCCTGAAAATGAAGAAGCCGGTCGTGAGACCGGCTTCTTCATTACTGCAAAAACCGACTGCTGTTTATTGCGTTCAGGACTGGGAAGCGGGTGCCTGTGCTGCCGGGGCCGCATCTGCCGGGGCGGGAGCAGGCGTCGTTGCGGCGGGAGCGGGAGCTGCTTCTTCCTTCTTGGCGCATGCGGTCAGGGCAATGGCGAGAAAGGCGGAAACCAAAAGCGTGCGTAGGATTGTAGGTAGGTCCTTGATGAGTTTTACAGGTGGGAAACAGGTGGTAAACGCCGGACGGCATCCGCCAACCCGGCGCGGATTGTAACAGAGGATGCCCGTCTGCGAAGCCGCCGATGCTTCGTCTTTCGATTCAAAGCCCGAGCGTCTTGGCGGATACCGCGGGCGACGACGCTTCCCAGATTTCGCCGAAGCGCTCGATGAAAGCATGCGTGCCGATCGGGTCGCCCAGCGCCAGCAGGCCGCGCATTTCCTCGAAATGAAAACGATGGGCGTAATGCAGATCGTCGACGATGGCGAACGGGTCGTAGACCGCTTTCGCGTTCAGGTGGGTCTCGTGGATGGCGATGGCATGGGTGTGCATGCGCAGGAGGTTGAGAAGGCGCGGGCAGTTGCGGTCCAGACTCTGAACATCATGGACTACGATCTGCAGGCGGTTGCGCGGATTGGCGAGCAGGAATCCGCGCAGCAGTTCGAATCTGCGGGGCGAGTTGTAGCCCCGGCCCAGGGAATTGTCGAAAATACGGACGGTTTTCTGCGCCTTCTCGATAATGGTGTCGAGCGCAGCCTCGTATTCGGCATTGCCGAGAATTGGCGTGTGCTGGGGCGCGTGGATTTCGGCCATGTCCGGTGTACAGATCTGTTCAGGCGATAACGGAAATATAACCGGCGCGATACCACTGGTAAAGCAGTTCGGCCGCCCCGCCAGCGAGCGGTATCCTGCGTCCGCTGAGGACGCGGGCATCCGCGAGCTTGCGCAGTGCTCCCGGTCCGGCAAAGGCGATCTCCCCATTGATGAACAGTTTCGCGCCGCTGTAGAGTATTTGCGAGCCGGGCGACAGGCGCACGCCGCAGCGGCGGGCCGCATGGACAAAAGCGTGGAACGCGAGGGGACGCGGCGGTGGATTGAAGCGTACCTGCTGCTTGGGTTCCGTCAGGTGCGTGCCGAGAAAATCGACCGTATCCTGGCTGGTCCAGCGGATTCCGCGCAGCACTCGGCCGATCTTGCGGATCATTGCCGTGCCGATTTCCGCGGGATGATCCTGAATGACGAGGTCCGGATCCGCATAGCGTCCCGGCAACCGCAGTTTTTCCTCCAGGAACATCAGAAACTCCGAGGCGAGTTCCCTGTGCGACGGCGCGCGAAAGCCGATCGAATAGGTGTAACAGTCGCCGATTGCCTGCCCGTCGTGGGCGAAATGCGGCGGGAGATAGAGCATATCCCCCGCTTCGAGCACGGCCTCGCCCTGGGGCCGGAAGCTCTTGAGAATCTTAAGGGGAATGTCTTCCCTGAGCGCGAGGTCGCGCTGGCGGCTGACTTGCCAGCGCCTGCGGCCGGGGCCTTGCAGCAGGAACACATCGTAGGAATCGAAGTGCGGCCCGACGCCTCCGCCGTCCGGGGCATAGCTGACCATCAGGTCGTCCAGCCGGCTGTAGGGAATGAAGCTGAAGTGCGAAAGTAACTGCCGCGCCTCCTGCAGTAACAGGTCGACGCCCTGAACCAGCAGCGTCCAGTCGCTCGACGGCAGGCGGCGGAAGCGCGAGGACGGGAACGGACCGTGTTCGACTGTCCAGGTCCGGCCGTTGCGCACGATGAGGCGGGACTCGCAATCGTCGCGGCCGGTAAGGTCGATCATTGTGCGCAGGTCGAGCACGCCGCCGAATCCGGGCATCGCGCCGCGCACAAGGAGCGGCGTTTTTTGCCAGTGCCGGCGCAGAAACGCCGGCGCGGACAAGCCACCTAGCAGGGATCGGTTCACGCGCGCAATTCTATCCGCAGATCGGGCATGGCGCGCGTGGGAAAGGCGTCAATTTGAAATCGGTTAGAATCGCTGCCGGCCTCACCGGAGCCCTTCTCGTTTCAGGTTCCGTCGAGTTCTGGTGGATACGAGTTCAGGAAGAAAAAAGCGGCGGTTCGCCGCGCCTGGTAAGGTGCCAATGCCTGCAGGCATGCGCCGATGTGATTAACCTGGTCAGGGAGTTCGAACGAGCATGCAGATTGGTCAAGATACCGTGGTGTCGCTGAGCTATGAATTGTCAGATGGGGAAGGCAAGCTGATCGAGAAAACCAAGGCGCCGATCACCTACATTCACGGTGGCTACGACGGCATTTTCCCGATGGTGGAGAACGCGTTGCAGGGCAAGTTGGCGGGGGACGCCTGCGAAGTGCGGCTGACGCCGGACGAAGCGTTCGGGGAATACGATGCAGCCCTGGTGCGTGACGAACCGCGCGACCTGTTTCCGAAGAACATCTCCGTGGGTATGCAGTTTGAAGGTGCGGCCGAGGGATCGGACAATCACACCGTGTACACCGTTACCAGGATCAGCGACGACAAGGTGTCCGTCGACGGCAATCATCCGCTGGCTGGGAAGACCCTGGTGTTCTCCTGCACGGTGACCGGAGTGCGCAAGGCCACCGACGAAGAGCTTCACCATGGCCACGTCCATGGCGAGGGTGGCCATCACCACTGAGCCGTATCGGCGGCGTCAGCCGCCGCGCTTACCGGTCAGGATGTGGATCATCGGTTCATAAGCGCTCTCTCGGGAGAAACGCCAGCTCGCGATGATCAGCGCCGCGGCTGAAAAGCCGGCCAGAACCAGAAAGTCCAGTCCCACTCCAAAGTCCGCCCCCATGCCCACCGGCAGCTTGTCGCTGACGGCATGCTTCAGCAGGTCGACCCCATAGGTATAGGGGTTGGCCAATGCCACGAATTTGAGCGCCGCCGGCAGCCGGCTCACGGGATACAGCGATCCGGACAGGAAGAACACCGGGAAGATCACGAAATTCATGATGGCGGCGAAGTTGTCGAGCGTGCGGGTAAACGCCGCGACCAGCATGCCGATTCCGCCGCAGGCCAGTGAAGTCATCACCAGAGCCGCAGCAAGCAGGCCGAATCGCGTGTCGGCGGTGAGGTAGCCCAGCGCGGCCAGCAATACCAGCAACAGCAAGGCCTGAATGATCGCGGCAAGCGCTGCCGCCAGCAATTTGGCGACCACGATCCAGTAGTGGGCAAAGGGCGCGATGATCAGCATGCGCATCACGCCCGATTCCTTGTCGTACACCATCGTCAGCGCCGCCAGCATCGCCCCGAACAGCATGGTCATGCCGAGCACGCCCGGTATCAGGAACTGCTGGTAGTTCACGCCCGGCTGGTCCAGTACCGCGCCGAAACCGGCGCCGATGACGAACAGCCAGATCAGGGGCCGCACCATGGCCGACAGCAAGCGCGTGCGCTGGCGCATCATGCGCACGACTTCGCGTTCCAGGACCGCGTATACGGGACGCCAGTGCATGTCAGGCCCTGCCTTCCGCCACCCAGAGAAAGACGTCGTTCAGATTGGGCCGCCGCCAGCGCAATGCACGGACCAGCGGCCCGAGGCCGGATTGCAGCTCCGCCAGTCGGGATACATCTTCATCGGCATAGCGGAAATGAACGGTGTCGCCGTCTTTCAGTCCATTGCCCAGCACCGGCGCGAGACGCGCTGCCAATGCGGCGGGATCGTCGCTTTCGATCTCCACCACATACTTGCCGAGCTGATCGATGAGTTCGCGTGGCGGCCCGGCCTGCACCAGTTTGCCCCCCCTGATGAATGCTACCCGGTCGCAGCCATCGGCTTCCTCCAGATAGTGCGTGGTAAGCAGTACGGTCATGCCGGTCTGGGCGCGCAGTTTTTCAATGAAGCGCCAGATCTTGCGCCGGTTTGGCAGGTCGAGGCCGATGGTCGGTTCGTCGAGGAACAGGATTTTCGGGTGATGGATCAACCCGCGCACGATGTCCAGCGCCCGGCGCATGCCGCCCGATAACGTACCGACCGGCTGCCGGCGCTTGTCGGCGAGGCCGAACATGTCGAGCAATGGAGCGGCACGCTCCTCGATCACCGAGGGAGCCAGGTTATGCAGCAGTCCGGCGAAGCGCAGGTTCTCCGCGACTGAAAGCGTGCGGTCGAGCGCGGAATCCTGGAACACCAGGCCGATCGAGCCCCGCACCCTGACCGGATCCCGCACGACATCATGGTCCGCAACGGCCGCGCTTCCGCCGTTCGGCCGGATCAGCGTGGCGAGCATGTGGATGGTGGAAGTCTTGCCCGAGCCGTTGGGACCGAGGAGCCCGAAGAACTGGCCGGACGGAATGTCAAGGTCGAGGCCGTTCACGGCGAGAACCTCGCCGTAACGCTTGACGAGTCCACGCGCGCGGACGGCCAGCGGCGGAGCGGACGCCTGGTTCATGGTGCGCGGGATTTTATCAGGCGGGTGTTTTGCTGAGGTCGGGCTTGTTGGCGCCAGCCTTGCTCAGGGCACGCGAGTTCTTGTCATCCCGGAACAGGATGGGTTTCACTTCGACGGTGGCAGCGACAGGATTCTGCGCCTTGTCGACCACGTCGGTGACCAGCTTGTGGTGCGGTGACAAACTGCATACCGGATCGGCGTTGGCCGCATCGCCGGTGAGCATGTAGGCCTGGCAGCGGCAGCCGCCGAAGTCCTTGACTTTCTCCGGACAGGAACGGCACGGCTCTTTCATCCAGCCATCGCCACGATACTGGTTGAAACCGGGCGAGTCATACCAGATCCAGCGCAGGTCATGGTCACGCACGTTCGGGAAACTCAGTCCGGGAAGCTGGCGCGCCTCATGGCAGGGCAGCGCGAGGCCGTCGGAGGTGACCGTGAGGAACAGCGCGCCCCAGCCGTTCATGCACGCCTTCGGCCGCTCTTCGTAATAATCCGGCACGACGAAGAATATTTTCATCTTGTTGCCGATACGCTCGCGGAAGCGGTTGGTGACTTCCTCGGCGCGCTTGAGCTGTTCCCGCGTCGGCAGCAACTGATCGCGGTTCACGTAAGCCCAGCCGTAGTACTGGGTGTTGGCCAGCTCCACGTATTCCGCGTCCATGGCCTCGGCCATCTCCAGGATCTGCTGGACGTGGTCGATGTTGTGCCGGTGAAGCACGCAGTTCAGCACCATCGGATAGTCGTACTGCTTGATGAGTTTCGCGACCTTCTGCTTGAGGTCGAAGGTTTTGGTGCTCGACAGGAAATCGTTCAGCTCGCGCGTCGAATCCTGGAAGGAAAGCTGGATGTGGTCCAGGCCGCCTTCCTTGAACGCGGCAATGCGCTTTTCGCTGAGTCCGACGCCCGACGTAATCAGGTTGGAGTAGTAACCCAGGGTGCGCGCTTCCCGGACCAGCACTTCGAGGTCGTCGCGCATCAGCGGTTCGCCGCCGGAGAAACCCAGTTGCGTGGCGCCGAGCTCGCGGCCCTGGCGCAGTACCCGCAGCCAGTCGTCTGTCGAGAGCTCCTGCCCGTAATTGGTGTAGTCGACCGGGTTGTAGCAGAACACGCAGTGCAGCGGGCACTTGTACGTGATCTCGGCCAGCAGCCAGAGCGGATTACCCGGTTTGTTTGGGACGGATCCAGCCTTTTCCATGGACGTGCTCCAGAAAACCAAATACATCGCCGCGCAGGTCGGCGCCGGGGAATGCAGCCTGCAAATCTTCCAGAATTCCGCGCACGCTCAACTTGCCGTCGATGCGCTTCATGATTTCTCCCGAACTGCCGGGAAGCTTCACCATCCCCTCGGGATACAACAGGACATATCCCTGCTGTGCCGGCTCCCACTGGAAGCGGAAGTGGCGCTGCAGCTCGAACACTGTATCGTCGGTGAACGCCGACGTGTTCGCGGTCTCAGACATTGCGCGTTTCGCCGATTCCATAGTTGATCTGCATGGCGTCGAGCATGCTCCATAAGACGTCGAGCTTGAACTGCAGGATGCCCAGGGCCCGCTCCTGCTCTTCGCGGGTCTTGAAGTAGTCGAGCGTAACGCGCAGGCCATGCTCCACATCGCGTCGCGCTTCCGCAAGCCGCTTGCGGAAATAGGAATAACCCTCGCTGTCTATCCAGGGATAGAACTGGGGCCAGCCCTCAAGCCGTTTCTTGTGGATTTCCGGCGCGAACAGTTCCGTCAGCGACGAGCAGACCGCTTCCTGCCAGGGCGCGCGCCGGGCGAAATTCACGTACGCGTCCACCGCAAACCGGACACCGGGGAGCACGTGCCTGAGCGACGTGATATCCGCGCGCTTGAGGCCACAGGCCTCGCCCAGGCGCAGCCAGGCCTCGATACCGCCTTCCTCGCCCTTCTGACCATCGTGGTCGATGATACGCAGTATCCATTCGCGGCGCTGGTCGCGGTCGATCATGTTGGACAGCACGGCGGCATCCTTGATCGGGATGCTGATCTGGTAATAGAAACGGTTGTACACCCAGCCCTGAACCTGTTCGCGGGTGGACTTGCCGCTGTTCATGGCCACGTGGAAGGGATGATGGATGTGATAGCGGTCGCCCTTGGCCCGGAGCTGCGCTTCGAATTCCTGCTTGTTCCAAGGTAAATTGTCGGCGCCGCCCATGTTCTTCGTCTCCGTTCAGAGCTTCACGTCCATCCCGTCGAACGCGACTTCGAGGCCGGCGGCGGACAGTTCACGCCGCTCCGCGGAATCTTCGTCGAGTATCGGGTTGGTGTTGTTGATGTGGATGAGCACCTTGCGCGCCGCCTTCAGGGGCCTGAGCACTTCGATCATTCCACCCGGGCCCGACTGCGGCAGGTGGCCGATGTCGCGGGCATGCTTCTTCGAGACCCCGAGCCGGATCATTTCGTCGTCGGTCCAGAAAGTGCCATCCACCATCAGGCAGTCCGCTTCCTCCAGGAAGGGCTTGAGGTGGGGCTCGATTTCGCCCAGGCCGGGAGCGTAAAAAAACACATTTCCCGAGAGCGTATCCGTGATGCGCATGCCGATGTTGTCACCTTCATGCGGATTGTCGCGATGCGGGGAATAGGGCGGCGCCTTGCTTTTGAGAGGCACGGCGGTGAAGGAAAGTTGCTCCGCGCCGATGACCTGAAAACAGCTCCCGGGCGCCGTCGGTAATTGGTGCCAGTTCACGCCGCAATAGTGGCCGAGGATGTTGAACAGCGGATTGCCGGTGGTGAGGTCCTCGCGGACCATGTTGGTGCAATAGATCTCGAGCGGCTTGCCCTCGCGCAGCATCAGCAGCCCGGTGGTGTGATCGATCTGGGCATCCATCAGGACGATCGACCGGATCGCCGTATCGCGAATGCCGCGCGCCGGCTGCAATTCGGGAAAGCTCTTGTACTGCGCCAGAAAATCGGGGGAGGCGTTGAACAGGATCCAGTTCACGCCGTCACCGCTCACGGCGATGGACGACTGGGTGCGTGCCGTTGCGCGAATGCTGCCTTTGCGCACGCCGTCGCAAAGACGGCAGTTGCAGTTCCACTGCGGGAAGCCCCCGCCTGCTGCGGCGCCCAGAACCCTTATTCTCATTGCATCTCTCTTTGTTCAAAACCGATTCCGAAACACCCAGAATCGAACTGCAATAAAAACAAAAGCCCCAGTGCGGGGCTTTCGTTCACCGCTCCGCCAATTTAGCGGTTGGCGATGTACATCGTGACTTCAAAACCGAAACGCATTTCGGTGTACTCGGGCTTTGTCCACATGATGATTCCTCCATGATGATTGAAGTTGCAGTGCGCTACTTGCCGATTCACGGGATCGGGGTGTTGCAGGCGGCCGCGCTGCCCCAATCTTTGATCCTGTGAGCCGCACTCATTGTGCGTAATGAAGCCCGCTGGACACACAGGCAAATCACCAATTGAGTCTCATGATTATCATGAGTTTGGCAGTGAAACTTTACTTGTCTCAAGTGCTTGCACTAACCTTCAACCATGACTGACATTGCGCTCGACCAGGGGGGATTTTATCCCTCGCCCCTGACGGGGTGGTACCGCGAACGGCCGTTCAAGGTCGCGCTCGTGGGGTCGTTGCTTGTCCACGCGGCGCTCATCGCGGCTGTGCCGGGATTCCGTGCGGTCGTCATTGAAGTTCCCCAGGTGCTCAACGTCGAAATCCTGAAGGAGGAACTGCCGCAGCCCGTCGTGCCGGCCCCCGTCAGGCGCCAGCCGGAACTCAGGCCCGAGGTGGTGCAGGCGCCACCGGTGGTCGAACCATTGCCGCCGCCGGTGGCCGAACCATTGGCGCCGCCGCCGGTGCTAGAGAAACCGGCAATACGGCCGGAGCCGAAGGTCCGGCAGCCCGAGCCCGTAGTGTCCCCACCGGACCCTGTGGTGCGCTCACCGGAGCCTGTGGTTCGTCAACCGGCGCCTGATGTGCCGCCTGCGCCCAAGACCGAGGTCATCCAGATGATTCCGCGGCCCGAGCAGCGACCGGATCCGGTCGTGGTGCCAAAACCCGTCCCGCAACCAGCGCCGAACCTGGAACCCCGTGCGCAAGTCCAGCCCGAGTCTCCTGTGCCGCGTGTCGCGCCGCCGCCGCAACCGGCGCTCACTGTCCAGCCGCAGATCGCAGCGGTAACTCCGCCGCAGAAGCATGCTCCCCAGCCCGAGTCTCCTGTGCCGCGTGTCGCGCCGCCGCCGCAACCGGCGCCCACTGTCCAGCCGCAAATCGCAGCGGTCACGCCGCCGCAGAGGGATGCTCCCCAGCCCGCGGTTCCGCAGGCGAGCGTGCAGGCGCCTGCCGTCGTTGCTCCAGCACCGCCTGTCCAGGCGGCGAGAACGGAGCCGGCCGCCGAGCGTACTCTCACAAGCAGCTACGAGAAAAGCCTCGCCGACCTGATCAAGCGTCATGAGAAGTATCCCGATCGCGCCAGACGCCAGGGCTGGCAGGGCACCGCCGTTGTCGGACTCAGCCTGTCCGCCGACGGCAAGGTGAAGGATATCTCGATCATCGAAAGCAGCGGTCGGGACATCCTGGACGAAGCCGCCCTCAACATGGTTCGTCGCGCCTCACCCTTGCCGCGCGCCCCGGAAGGTCTGCGCGGCACAGCGCGCACCGTTCGCGTCCCCATCGTTTTCAAACTGCAGGACTCCTGAAGTTTCCGCAAGGCGGTATGAACGTGGATCCAGATCCATCCGCGGGCGAGGCGTTTTTCCCCGAGATCGAGCCTTATCGCAAGGACTGGCTGGTGATGGATGCGGGCCATCGCATCTATTTCGAGGAAAGCGGCAATGCGCGCGGTTTTCCAGTGCTGTTCCTTCACGGCGGACCCGGCAGCCGTACCCGCCCGGCCCACCGCCGTTTCTTTGATCCGCAGTTCTACCGCATCATTCTCTTCGACCAGCGCGGCTGCGGGCTGTCTACTCCCGCAGGATTCATTGTTGCCAATACCACCCAGCATCTCGTTGCCGATGTCGAACAACTGCGCCGGAGCCTGGGCGTACAGCGCTGGCTCCTGTTCGGCGGTTCCTGGGGCAGCACCCTGGCGCTGGCATACGCGATTGCCCACCCTGAAGCCGTCGCCGGCATGATTCTGCGTGGCGTATTCCTGGGCAGTCCGGACGAAATCCAGTGGTATCTTTCCGGGATGCGCCGCTTTATTCCCGAAGCCTGGGCGGAGTTCACCGCCGACGCGGGCTCTCAGCCACTGGCCCGTTATCATCAACTCGTCGGCCATCCTGATGCCGCGACCGCGTTGTCCGCGGCCCGGAAATGGTACGACTACGAGGCCAGGATGATGGGTTCCGGCGACCTGTCGGCGGATACCGGAGCCCCTCCGGCGGACGAACTGTTGGCACGTGCCCGCGTGCAATTGCACTATCTGGTCAACGACTGCTTCCTGCGCCCGGGCGAACTGCTCGACAATCTCTGGCGTATCGCCGCGTTCCCCGCGGTCATCGTGCAGGGGCGGATGGACATGATCTGCCCCCCGGCAGCAGCCGTTGCGGTAGCGGAACGCCTGCCGCTGGCCGATCTGCAAATGGTCGCCGGCGGCGGGCACTCCGCTTCCCAGCCTGCCATTGCCTCGCGCCTTTGCGCTGCGGCCAGGCGCATGCAGTCGCTGCTCGCCTGAAAAACATGCTCAAGAGCCTGAGCCTGCGATTCCGCATGAACCTGGTCATCACCCTGGTGATCGCGGTTTTCACCATCGCCACGGGCAATCTGCTGATCAAGGAAACGCGCAACGCCGTACGTGAGGAAATGGAAGCGGGAACCCGGGTCACGGTGCAGTTGCTGGAGACCGTGATCGCTAATACCGAACCGCAAGCTGCCGACGGATCGCATTACAAGACGCTGCTCTCGTTCCTGCAGCGCGTGGGCCGCGTGCGCGCCAACGAAATCAGGATGTACGACGAGAACGACAGGCTGATCCACACTTCGCCGCCATCGAGTTACAAGCAGGGACGCTGGGCGCCGCGCTGGTTCGCCACAGTGGTGAATCCCGGCCTCGGCGAGTTCCGGCTCAACCTTCCGGGAGGCACGGTGTTGATCACACCCGATCCGTCGCGCGCGATCCTCGACGCCTGGGATGACTTGAAGAATTTTTTCTGGCTCGTGCTGGGTTTCTTTGTTCTGGTAAACGTCGTGGTGTTCTGGATTCTCGGCCGTTCGCTGCGGCCGATCGGCACCATCCTGGGCGGTCTCTCGCAGATGGAGCAGGGGCGCCTGGATACCCGCTTGCCGGGTTTCAGTTTGCCGGAGTTCGAGGCGATAGGGCATATCTTCAATCGAATGGCGCAAACGCTGGAGGAAAGCCTGGCGGAAAATCGGCGCCTTGCGCTGGTGGCGAGGCAGTCCAGCGACGCCATCATCATTCACGACCTCGAAGGCAGGATCTCGTTCTGGAACCCGGCGGCCGAACGCATGTTCGGCTACACCACCGACCAGATTGTCGGGCGATCCGCGACACTGCTGGCGCCTCCTGAGCGGCGCGGCGAAATCGCGGAGAACCTGGAAGTCGTCAAGGGCCGCAAGGTGATCGACATACAGGAAACCCAGCGCCTGACCCGTGACGGCCGGGTGGTGGATGTTGCATTGTCCGCCGCGCCCCTGGTCGAGCCGGACGGCGACCGCGTAATTGGCGAGATCTGCAGCATGCGCGACATTACGGAGCACAAACTCGCGCAGCAAGCCGAACGCGACCTCGAGCAAAACCGCAAACTCACGCAACTGATCCAGAGCCGGCTGGAAGAGGAGCGGCGTGCGATCGCCAGGGAACTGCACGATGAGCTGGGTCAATGCATCACGGCCATCAAGACCATCGGCACGGCGATTTCCAATCGCACGAACGAATCGGCGCCGGAGATTTATTCGAATGCGCAGACCATCGTTTCGATTGCCTCGCGGCTGTACGACGTCGTGCATGGCATCATCCGACAGTTGCGGCCGACCGCCCTCGACCACCTGGGGTTGAGCGAGACGCTGCACGACGCGGTATCCGCCTGGCGCGCGCGGCATCCCGAAATCGCCTGTGAGCTCAAAATGGAAGGCGAAGTGGAAGGTCTGGGCGAGTCTGTCAATATCACGATCTACCGGATCGTCCAGGAGTGCCTCACGAATGTCGTTCGCCACGCGGCGGCCAGGAGTGTTGAAGTCCTGGTGTCGCGCGCCCAGGATGTCGCGCGCGGCGATGTGGTCAGGGTCACGGTGCGGGATGACGGCAAGGGCCTGGCGCAGGAAGGCGACCGGGATTCGGCGCGATATGGACTGCTGGGCATGCGCGAGCGGGTGCAGGCGTTCGACGGCGACTTCAGCATCGAGACGCGCCCCGGTCAGGGCGTGACGGTTTGTGCGGTGATTCCGGTGACGGCCCGTGCGATGGTGGGCGGCGAGGCAGCGGCATGAAGGCGGGGAACGGGTCACAAATGGCAAGCGGCACGATCAACGTAATGCTGGTGGATGACCATGCGGTGGTGCGCATGGGTTTCAGGCTCCTGCTCGAAGGCTCGTCCGACATCAAGGTGGTGGGGGAGGCCGAAAGCGGTGAAGAAGCCTGCCGCAAGTATCCGGAACTCAAGCCCGATGTGGTCGTGATGGACATTTCGATGCCGGGAATCGGCGGTATCGAGGCGATAGACCGCATCCTGGCAAGGGAACCGGCGGCGCGGATCCTCGTGCTATCCGCTCACGAAGACGCCATGCACGCGCGCAGGGTGCTCAAAGCGGGCGCTGCAGGCTATCTCACCAAACGCAGCGCCGCCGAAGCCCTGATGCAAGCCATCCGGCAGGTGCAGCAGGGCAAGACTTTTCTGGAGCCGGAAATTGCCCAGCAACTGGCGATGCAGCAGCTCAACGGCGAGCGCAATCCCGTGGATATGCTGAGCGAGAAGGAGTTCAAGGTCTTCCTCGCCTTGGCGAAGGGCCAGTCGGTCGCGGAGATAGCGGAAATCATGTCGCTGAGCCCGCGCACCATCGGCACCCACCTGTACAACATCAAGCAGAAGCTCGGCGCGTCCAATTCCGCGGAACTCGCCATCATCGCAATTCGCGCGGGCTTGTTAAAGCCATGAAAAATAATGATAAATTAACATTTCCCAAATGGCGGCTAATGAAAATCATGAGCGCTATTTCAGGCTTTTCCTGTTGGGTCCGACCGGTTGGTCAATCACAATGCACCCAAGGTCAAAGAAACGGCCCCTGACCCGGGAAGTCGATTAACTCTCTCTGAAGGAGCTTCACCATGTGGACGAAACCCGAATACACCGAAATGCGCTTTGGCTTTGAAGTCACGATGTACGTCTTCAATCGCTGATCGCGACGCACTATCCGAAGGGCTGCTCTTGAGCAGCCCTTTTTTTTGTATCGATTTTTCCGTAGACGTGCCGATCGGCGCACTTGAAAGAGCAGAGCAGAAAATGAACCGAAAAAAGACTTCGCGCCAACGCAAAGATTCCGTCGTCCGCACTCCGTTTCGCCTCACGGTCAGACCCTTGTGCCTTGCGCTTGCACTGATCGGCGCGCCGGCGATTCATGCCCAGGAGGAAGATGTCAGGCTCGCGCCGATCGTGGTGACCCCGACGCGAATTGAACAGTCCAGTTTCGATTTGCCGGTTTCCATCGACGTCATAGACAAGGAAGCCATTCAGACGGCGCAACCGCAGGTCAATACGTCCGAGGTGCTGGTGCGAGTGCCGGGCGTGGTGGCCAACGACCGGACCAACCTGGCCTCGGACCTGCAGATTTCGATTCGCGGTTTCGGTGCGCGCGCGCCGTTTGGCGTACGCGGCATCCGCATCATTGCCGACGGCATTCCGCTGACCATGCCCGATGGCCAGAGTCAGTCTGGCAATATCGACTTGGGTACCGCAAAGCAGATCGAAGTGCTGCGTGGACCGTTTTCGGCGTTGTACGGTAACTCCTCTGGCGGCGTGATCAACGTCTTCACTGAGGACGGTCCGGAGCAGCATACCGTGACCGGCTCGGCCTGGGTGGGTGACTTCGGCAGCAGCAAGATCGGCCTCAAGGCCGGCGGACAGCAGGGCAGCGTGAATTACGTCGCCAATGTCGCCCGCTACGACACCGACGGGTATCGGGATCACAGCGCGGCGACCCGCGATAACTTCAATTCGAAGCTGCGTCTTGATGTTAACGACTACACCAGCGTGTCGCTGGTTGCGAACTCCCTGAGCCAGGAGGCGCAGAGTCCTGGCAGTCTGACCAAGGCGCAATTCGACGCCGATCCCACGCAGTCGGGAACGAGCCCCACGTTCAACACGCGCGAGTATCTCGAGAATTCGCAGGTTGGCGCCGTGCTCAATCATAAACTGACTACGGCGGACACGATCCGTCTGGCCGGATACGGTGGCGTGCGCACCGTCGAAGCCTATCAGAACTTCAGTTTTCCGGGACGCGGTGCACTGGGGCTGGACCGGGACTTTTATGGTCTCGATCTGCGCTGGACACGGCAGTCGGAACTGTCCGGCAAGCCGTTCAACTTCACCGTCGGTATCAACTATGACTACATGACCGAGCTGCGCAACAGTTGGACTAATAATGCCGGCGTGAAGGGGGCGCTGGGGCGGGACGAAGACAACAGCGTCTTCAACTTCGACCAGTTTGTGCAGGCGGAACTGGGCATAACGGACCGTTGGAGCATCAGCGGCGGAGTGCGCCATACCACTGTCGAGTTCGAGAGCGATGACCATTTCGTGGTTGGTACGAACCCCGACGACAGCGGCAGCCTGAAATTCAGCGAGACCACGCCGGTGCTTGGCGTCGTGTTCAAGGTGACGCCGGCGCTCAATGTCTACGCCAATGCCGGCAAGGGCTTCGAGACGCCGACCAATGTCGAGCTGGCCTATGCGTCGACCAATGGCTCGGTTACCGGCATGAATTTCGACCTGAAACCGTCCACCAGCAACAACTACGAGGTCGGCGTCAAGGCGTACGTCGGCGCCAACACCCGCGTCAACGCCGCGGTGTTCAAGATCGATACCAAGGACGAGGTGGCGCTGTTTACTTTCGCGAGCGGGCGTTCTGTCTACCGCAACGTCGACAGCACCAGCCGCGAGGGTTTCGAACTGACGGTGGACAGCGCGTTTGGCAATGGCTTCAAGGGGCTGCTGGCCTACTCCTATATCAAGGCGACGTTCGACAATTCATTTGCCGCGTGTGTCGGCAGTTGTACCACTGTCGCGGGACCCAATACCACTGTTCCGGCAGGCAACAACATTCCCGGCATTCCGGAAAACACCGTTTACGGCGAACTCGCCTGGTCCGGTTTCGATGGCATGTCCACGGCGGTGGAGGCGCGCTGGGTGGACAAGGTGTACGTCAACGACGTAAACACCGACTACGCCGATGCCTACACGGTGGTGAACTGGAGGCTGGGGTTCAAGCAGGTAAGCGGCGGCTGGCGCTTTACCGAGTTTGCGCGGGTCAACAACCTCTTCGACGAAAAATACTCGGGCTCAGTCGTCCTGAACGACTCGGGTTTCGCCTATTACGAACCTTCGCCCGGCCGCAACTTTCAAGTCGGCGTCTCCGCCAGCTACGCGTTCTGATCGTACGCGCGTCTGCTGACGACGCAAGGATCCGAATCTGGCAACCGCAGCCGCGTCAGTCCGCGCGGCGGCGGCGGGTCCGCCGCCGGGCTTGTGATTCGTCAGGCGATGCGTAACATACGAGCCTGATTCGGCGGAAGAACAGAGGCAAAAGAAATGAGCAACGGCAGCATCCGGCGTTACACGAAACCGGCGATCGCCTTTCACTGGCTGATCAGTGTTCTGGTGCTTGGAATGATCGGCCTGGGCTTGTACATGGGCGACATTCCAAAGGGCACGCCGGAACGGACTTTTTTCTTCAACCTGCACAAGTCGATCGGCGTGACGGTGGCCATCCTGGTGCTGCTGCGGTTGTGGTGGAGGGCAAAGAATCCGCCCCCCCCGCTGCCGGCATTCCTGCCGGACTGGCAGGTGCAGGCCTCGAAAATCAGCCATGCCTTGCTGTATCTCTGCCTGGTCCTGATGCCGCTGTCAGGTTTTTCGGCTTCTCAGTTCACCAAGTACGGCGTTACTTATTTCGGGCTGTTCAAGATACCGCCCATGGGCTGGGAGAGCCGCGAGATTTATTCCTTGCTCCAGGGTATCCACGGCGTCACCGCCACCTTGCTGATCGTGCTGGTTGCCATCCATATCCTCGCCGCCCTCAAGCATCTCCTGATCAACCGCGACGGTGTGTTCCAGCGCATCCTGCCCGGAAAATAACCCGGACTTGCCTGAAGGTACAAAAGCCCCCGCGACCGGGGGCTTTTCATTTGTGCGCCCGGCAGGGCGCATGTACCTGGAGGTGGAAGTCCTCTACACACCCGGCAGGGGGAAGTGTTAGCCGAACGGCAAGGGTGTCGCGGGCGACTGCGAATCGGGAGGAAGCTGTAGGCAAAGCGCTGGCCGGACGAACAGGAAACGGATAGAGGCGACGCAGCGGGGTGAGCAGGCAAATATCTGTGAAGCCCGATACTTGCACGGAACGCTGCGGCGTAGATCCGACAGGCATAAGCGTGAAGGTGCGTGCGCAATACCCGGGGAGATCTGGCGGTCTGCCCTGTGCTACCGATATCGAGAGGTGTTGGGATGGGTCGCCAGAAGTCAGCCGAGGCCATAGATAGGGGTCAGTGCGACCCGAAGGGCAGAACGTGAAGTGCCGTGAGTAGGCGGCGGGATTCTCAAGGCAAGCCGATGAAGGCGGAAGCGGGTCGGGCAGATCAGGCGGGCATGGTGGACACCTGCACGCTGCCTGCCCGAAGTCCTGGTTCGACCATTTGGGGCTGGTGTCGCTGCTCGATACGGTGCAGCGCCTCCAGCGCATTCCATGAACCGCCGGATGCGGAACCGCACGTCCGGTGGTGTGGGAGGGCGACCGGG
Organism: uncultured Bordetella sp.; assembly: GCA_964402495.1. Classification (GTDB taxonomy): domain Bacteria; phylum Pseudomonadota; class Gammaproteobacteria; order Burkholderiales; family JACQAP01; genus JACQAP01. The sequence continues at coordinate 41,068 of CAYODB010000001.1, read as the reverse complement.
GTGACCCGGTCCCCTACCCGATCGACGATTGCTTTCGCGGCGGGATGAGGAGGAACGTGAGGATTGCGGCCAGGGCGAACAGCACGTAGACGAGGATGAATGCCCAGGCGGGGAAATCGTAATACAGCACCCGATGCAGCCAACGCGCGAGGAAGTCTCCGTTTGCGTTCCCGCCCCGCAGCGAGTCTTCCCATACGGTCAGCGGGCAGGCGATGCCGGCCAGGGATTCCAGCGCGACAAATAGGATTGCCGCAAGATGAAGCACGCGAAAGCGAAAATTACGCGCGGCGACCCAGCCGCGCCACGCGCCCAGCCACACAAACGCGAGTCCGCCGACGACAAACGCCACGAACAGCGCGTGGACAATGAGGACGCCGTTTGCGATCCAGGCCATCGGCCTGCGTTGGCGCCTATTTGGCGACGGGACGCGAGGGATCCGCGATCCACTCGCTCCACGAGCCCGAGTACAGCCGCGTTCCCTTGATGCCCGCGACTTCCATTGCAAGCAGGTTGTGGCAGGCGGTAATGCCCGAGCCGCACTGGTGGATGACTTTTTCGGCGGGCGTGCTGCCGATCAGCGGGTTGAACGCAGCGCGCAGCTCCTCGGGTGACTTGAACTGGCCCTTGGCGTCCAGGTTGTCCTTGAAAAAGCGGTTGAGCGCGCCGGGAATGTGGCCGGCGACCGGATCGATGGTCTCGTTCTGGCCGTGAAAGCGGTCGCTGGCGCGCGCGTCGATCAGGACCATGTCCGCCGTTTTGAGGCGCTGGGACACATATTGCGCATCGACCCGCGAATGGTCCGGTTTGCCCGAGAATTCTGCCGGCTTCGGCGCCGGCACATCCTTCGTGACCGGCTGCCCGGCCGCGTTCCACGCTTGCCAGCCACCGTCGAGTATCGCCACCCGGGAATGCCCGAGCCAGCGCATCAGCCACCACAACCTCGCGCCGTAGGGGCCGCCCGCGTGATCGTATCCGACCACTTGCGATGCATTCGATACGCCCAGGCGTCCGAGCCACTCCATGAAACTACCCGCATCGGGCAGAGGATGCCTGCCGTTCTTTCCCGTCAGCGAGCCGGAGAGGTTCTTGTCGATGTTGGCGAAGCGCGCGCCGGGGATGTGTGACTCCGCGTATGCCTTCGGTCCGAAATCCGCATTGGTCAGTTCGTGGCGGCAATCGAAAACCACCACTTCCGGATCGTTGAGGTGTTTCGCCAGTTCGGCGACGGAGATGAGCGTGGTGTAATCCATGGCGTTCCGTTTGGAGGGTTCCTGATTCTGCCTATATTAAGCGACGCGGGCGCACGCCGCAAAAAACAAAGCCCCGGCGGCCAGGGCTTTGTTGGCGCGCGACGCTGATCAGAGATGCGGATCGATATGCGAGCGCAGGAACTCGTGGAAATGGATCATGCCGTCTTCCATCGGCGACTGATAGGGGCCGGACTCGTCCTTGCCCTGCTGATAGAGCGCGCGGCGTCCCTCGGTCATGCGCATGCAGATTTCCTCGTCTTCCCCGGCGGTTTCCGCATACGCGGCCTGTTCGGCTTCGATGAATTCGCGTTCGAACAGGACGATGTCTTCCGGATAGTAGAACTCGACGACATTGGCGCAGCGCTCCGGACCGCGCGGCACGATGGTGCTGATCACCAGAACGTTGGGGTACCACTCGACCATCACATTCGGATAGTACGTCAGCCAGATCGCACCCTGCTTCGGCATCTGTCCGTTGTTGTGGCGCAGGACGGCTTCCTGCCACTTTTGGTAGGCCGCCGTCCCCGGCGTGCCGAGCGCCTGATAGATGCCCACTGTCTGCACGCTGTACCACTCGCCGAACTCCCACTTGAGGTCGTCGGTGTTGACGAACTGGCCGAGTCCGGGATGAAACGGAATGACGTGATAATCCTCGAGGTATACCTCGATGAAAGTCTTCCAGTTGACCGCGTATTCCTCGATGGTCGTGCGATCCAGCATGTAGCCGGAAAAATCGAGATCCGCGAGCACACCCAGTTTCGCGAAGTCCACATTGGGATTGCGGGGACCCGAGAACAGCAGTCCGTTCCAGGATTTCAACGGCGTCTTGCCAAGGTCAAGGCAGGGGTTTCCCGGAAAATGCGGCGCGCCGAGCAGCTTGCCGGACATGTCGTAGGTCCAGCGGTGCAGGGGGCACACGATGTTGTGGGCATGCCCGCTGCCCTTGAGCATGATCGACTGCCGGTGGCGGCAGACATTCGACAGCAGTTCCACGCCGTTCCGGTTGTGGACCAGCGTCTTGGCGTGGTTCATCCACTCCAGGCTGCGATAGTTGCCGATATCCGGAACCATCAATTCGTGACCCACGTAGCCCGGCCCCTTCTCGAACAGTACCTTCTGCTCTATCGCCGCGATGCGCGGATCGAAGTACCAGTCGACCGGCATCTGCACCGGCGTTCTCGTCAGAGCAGAAACATTAGCCAGATCCGTCATACCAGCTTATCCCTGCAAGGCAAACAATAATAAAAAAACCGCCCCCAGCTTATCGCATGACACAGGGCGGATTTCCATGGTCGATTTTCCCTTAAAACCCTACCCCGCGCAACGCATTTGGCACGGTTGATCTTCATGATTTCTAACGGAATCGGACCCCTTTCGTTGACCCGGGTTCCAGGGATAGGCTATTTTTACGAACTTTTCCGTGCGGTCGAACCCGCCTTTGCCCCAGGGCTGAAACCAAGTGACCAAAACGAAGCCGCAAAAACCCCAGTCCTTCGAGGCCGCGCTCTCAGAAATTGAAAGCATCGTCGCATCCATGGAAGGCGGCGAACTACCCCTCGAACAATCCCTTGCGGCCTACAAGCGTGGGGCGGAACTGCTTCAGTACTGCCAGGCTCAACTCCGGGACGCCCAGCAGCAGGTCAAGATTCTGGAATCTGGCACCTTGCAGAATTTTTCCGGTGACGACAGCGCAGAGTGATTTTCAGGGCTGGATGCTGGACCGACAGGCCCGCATCGAGCAAGCCCTGCACGCTCTGCTGCCGGCCGCGGAGATTGCCCCTTCGCGCCTGCACGCTGCCATGCGTTACGCGGTGCTGGGTGGCGGCAAGCGGGTACGTCCGCTGCTGGCATATGGTGCGGGAGAACTGGCCGGGGCGGAGCTGCAGCGCGTGGACCGGGTGGCGGCGGCGGTGGAAATGATCCACGCCTACTCTCTGGTCCATGACGACATGCCGGCCATGGACAACGATGTACTGCGCAGGGGCAAGCCCACTGTCCATATCGAGTTCGACGAGGCCACGGCATTGCTCGTGGGCGACAGCCTGCAGAGCCTGGCCTTCCAGGTAATTGCCGAAACCAGGCTCGCCGACGATGCGCAGCGGCAGGTGGAAATGATCGGCATGCTCGCTTGCGCAGGCGGATCAAGGGGAATGGCGGGCGGGCAGGCGATCGACCTGGCGGCAACGGGAGGATCTTTGTCCGTGCCCGAACTCGAATTCATGCACATCCACAAGACGGGTGCCCTGATCCGCGCGTCGGTGGCGCTGGGCGCGCGTTGCGGCAGTGCATTGAGCGGCGCACAACTGGATTCGCTGGATCGCTTCAGCAAGTTCATCGGCCTGGCATTCCAGGTCGTCGACGACGTGCTCGACGCCGATTCCAGTACCGCTACACTGGGCAAGACGGCGGGCAAGGACGCTGACAACAACAAACCCACGTACGTCAGCGCGCTGGGACTGGATCGCGCCCGGGAACTCGCCTGCGAATTGAGGGATGATGCGCTACGGGCGCTTGCAAGCCTGCCCGAAGGGGGCGGCCACCTGCGCGAACTGGCCGATTTTGTCGTACTGAGAAAATTCTGAGCGCGGGAAAAATTCCCGGCTTCCGGGCGCCTTGCACTCGAAATGCCCCAACCCTGTAAAACCCGAAGATGTACAACCTGCTCAAGAAAATAAACTCTCCCGCCGAACTGCGCGCGCTGGATCGCAAGCAACTGCATGAGGTCGCGCAGGAACTGCGTGAATACCTGATCGAGTCCGTTTCCGGCACTGGCGGCCACCTGTCCTCCAACCTGGGAACGGTCGAGCTCACGGTGGCGCTGCACTATGTGTTCGACACGCCGCAGGACCGGCTCGTTTGGGACGTGGGCCACCAGACTTACGCGCACAAGGTTCTTACCGGGCGCCGCGACCGGATGTCGACCCTGCGTCAGCTCGACGGTATTGCCGGTTTCCCCCGCCGCGTCGAAAGCGAATACGACACCTTCGGCACCGCCCATTCCAGCACCTCGATCAGCGCAGCCCTGGGGATGGCTGTGGCGGCGCGGCTCAAGGGCGAGGAGCGGCGCGTCGTCGCGATCATCGGCGACGGTGCGATGACGGCCGGCATGGCCTTCGAAGCGCTCAACAACGCCGGCAACATGGATGCGAACCTGCTCGTCGTCCTTAACGACAACGACATGTCCATTTCGGAAAATGTCGGGGCGCTGAACAACTACCTGGCAAAGCTCATGTCCGGTCGCTTTTACGCGGCCGCGCGCAAGACGGGCGAAAAGGTGCTGGGCGTGATGCCGCCCGTCCTGGAACTTGCCAAACGTGCCGAGGAGCACGTCAAGGGCATGGTGACGCCTGGCACGCTGTTCGAGGAATTCGGCTTCAATTACATCGGGCCGATCGACGGCCATAACATCGATGTGCTGGTGCAGACTCTGGGCAACCTGAAAAAGCTCGAGGGCCCGCAATTCCTGCACGTTGTGACGCGCAAGGGCAAGGGCTATGAGCGCGCAGAGGACGATCCGATCCTCTACCACGGCGTAACCAAATTCGATCCGGCGGCGGGCATCGTCGCCAAGGCGGCAGGCAAGCCCGCATACACCCAGATTTTCGGGGACTGGCTGTGCGACATGGCAGCGCAGGATTCGCGCCTGATCGGCATCACGCCCGCGATGCGCGAAGGCTCGGGCCTGGTGAGGTTCTCGCAGGAGTATCCCGACCGTTACTTCGACGTCGGCATCGCCGAACAGCATGCGCTGACCTTCGCCGCGGGCCTCGCCTGTGAGGGCTTCAAACCCGTCGTCGCGATTTACTCCACATTCCTGCAGCGCGCTTACGACCAACTGATCCACGACATCTGTATCCAGAACCTTCCGGTGCTGTTCGCCATCGATCGCGCCGGCCTGGTGGGCGCGGACGGACCCACGCATGCCGGCAGTTTCGACCTCAGCTACATGCGCTGCCTGCCGAACATGATGGTGATGGCGCCGGCAGACGAAAATGAATGTCGCCAGATGCTCTACACCGGATTTCAGATCGACAGCCCCGTGGCGGTGCGCTACCCGCGCGGCGCGGGCCCGGGCGTCGTTGCGGAGACCAGGATGCAAGCCCTGCCCATTGGCAAGGGCGAAATCCGCCGTCGCGGCAAGCGCATTGCCATCCTGTCGTTCGGCGCCCTCCTCAAGCCCTGTCTAGATGCCGCGGAGAAGCTGGATGCCACGGTCGCGAACATGCGCTTCGTCAAACCGCTGGACGAGGATCTCATCCGGGACCTGGCTGCCAGCCACGAGTTTCTGGTTACCGTTGAGGAGAACACCATCCTCGGAGGCGCGGGCAGCGCGGTACTCGAAGTTCTTGAAAAACAGGGGATCAACAAGAAAGTTCTGCAACTGGGCCTGCCGGACCGGTTCATCGACCATGGCGATCCGGTGAAGCTGCTGAAGAACTGCGGCCTGGACGCCGAGGGCATCCATGCGTCAATCAAAACCTTAGTAGCCGAGTAGTTTACTCAACTATTGGGGCCGTCTATAATCTAGCCCTGACCCTGTTCAAGGAATATTCTTCAATGAACTCCCCCGACAGCTTTGTCATACCAGACGTGCAAAGCTCGGCGGATACCCGCCACCTCGCGATCGACAAGGTCGGGATCAAGGCCATCCGGCACCCGGTGCGCGTCGCCGACAAAAGCGGCGGCGTCCAGCACACCATCGCCACCTTCAATATGTATGTGGGCCTGCCGCATAACTTCAAGGGCACCCACATGTCGCGCTTCGTCGAGATCCTGAATTCCCGCGAAGGGGAAATCTCGGTCGAGTCCTTCGAGGGCATGCTGCGAGACATGGTCAAGCGCCTCGAGGCCGAGTTCGGCCACATCGAGATGACCTTTCCGTACTTCATCAACAAGGCGGCGCCGGTCTCCGGAGTGAAAAGCCTGCTCGACTACGAAGTCACGTTCGTCGGAGAAGTACGCAAGGGCGAGTACACTTTTTCCATGAAAGTCGTGGTGCCGGTGACCAGCCTGTGTCCCTGCTCGAAGAAGATCTCGGACTACGGCGCGCACAACCAGCGGTCCCACGTCACCATCACCGCGCGCACCAGCGAGCATGTGTGGATCGAGGAAATCGTGCGCATGGCTGAGGAGCAGGCCTCCTGCGAACTTTACGGCCTGCTCAAGCGACCGGATGAGAAATACGTCACCGAGCGTGCCTACGACAATCCGAAGTTCGTCGAGGACCTGGTCCGCGACGTGGCCACTGTCCTCAACAAGGACAAGCGCATCGAGGGTTACGTGGTTGAGTCAGAGAATTTTGAGTCGATCCACAACCATTCTGCGTATGCTTTGATTGAGAAAAACTGACGGGTGCGCGACTCGGAGAAATAAAAATAGGGCCGCAAAGCGGCCCTATTCGTTTGTAAGGTAACGCCTAGAGGGTTCGCACGGTAACAAGGGAGTTTTGTTCCTTTGCCGCGGCCAGAGTGTTGCGCAGGGGCTTGCCGAAAGCGGAGGCGGCAATCTCGAACACATCGCCCACCTTCGTTTCGATTTTCTTGGTGAAGCTGCCGGTCGCAGCGCCGAAGAAATGCACGTGCACGTCGCCGGGGTGGCGAAAATCGCGGTACTTGAAATGATGGTGTTCCAGGTTGGCGATCGAATGGCACATGTTCTCGTCGCCCGACAGCCAGTCTTCGGCCCAGATCTCCTTGCCGTCACGCCATAGCCGCGCGCGACCCGCCACCGACTGCGGCAGTTCGCCGACCAGGAGCTCCGGCCCGTAGCTGCACTGGCGCAGCTTCGAGTGGGCGAGGTAAAGATAATTCTGGCGCTCCATCACGTGGTCGGCATATTCGTTGCCGAGCGCAAAGCCGACGCGCAGGACTTCGCCGCTGTCGCCAATGACGTAGAGGCCAACGATTTCCACTTCCTCGCCGCCGTCGAGCGCATAGCATGGCAGTTCCAGGGATGCTTCCGGTGCGACGACGCAGCGTCCATCTCCCTTGTAGAACCACTCCGGAGCGGTGCCGATCTTTCCAGCAGCCGGCTTGCCTCCTTCCACGCCCCATTTGAACATTTTCATGGAATCGGTGAGCTCCGATTCGTCCTTCTGGATCTTGGTATGCATGGAATCCCGTGCGGCGGCGCTGCCGAGATGGGACAACCCCGTGCCGGTGATCAGGCAGCGATAGGGGTCGGGATGGTCCAGCGGCGGCAGCAGGCGCCGGGATGCGATCACATCGTCGTAGCGTTCGGTTTCCTTACCGAGCCTTTTGCGGGCCGCGGCTTCCAGTGACGTCTTTTCGCGCGCGGCCACCTGCGCGAGATCGTAGGTGCGGGCGATTCCGGAGAGCAGCTGCAGTGTGCTGCCATCGTCCGAGACGATCGCAAGCTTGCGGCCGCCCGCGCGGTCATTGAATTGAACGAGTCTCAAGATGCCTCCTCCTTGTTTGTTTTTCTGGTCGCGGCATACCGGGCACTCCGCGCTGGAATGCGGATGTTACGACGAATTCCGCCGCATGGAGTTGTGGCTGGTGTCGACGCCGACCTATACTTCGACGGACCGGTTCGACCGACCGGGCGGAGGGTGGCATGAAAATAAGAACCAACGGCATCGAACTCAATTACGTGGTGGAAGGCGAAGGTCCCTGGGTGGTGATGAGCCACTCCCTCGCCTGCAATGCATCCATGTGGGACGAGCAGGTGGCGGTGCTGAAGCGAAGTTTTCGCGTTCTGCGATTCGACAGCCGGGGACATGGTGCCAGCGACGCCCCGGCGGGCGCGTACACCCTGGAAATGCTTTCCGAGGACCTGCTCGGATTGCTCGACGGACTCGGTATCACCAGGGCGCATTATGTCGGCCTTTCCATGGGCGGCATGATCGGCATGACGTTCGCGCTGAAGCATCCGGGACGTTTCAGCAGCCTGGTGCTCTGTGATACTTCCAGCCGTGTTCCGCCCGAGGCAGGGCCGGTGTGGGAGGGCCGTATCAAGACGGCGGCGGAACAAGGCATGGAGCCGCTGGTGGAACCGACCCTGCAGCGCTGGTTCACCCAACCTTTCTACAAATCCAGCAAGGCGATGATGGCGCGCATCGGACAGATGATCCGCAGTACGCCTACTGCGGGCTACATTGGCTGCTGCCATGCCATCCCGAAAATCAACCTGACGGACAGGCTTGGCGCCATCAAGTGCCCGGTGCAGGTCATCGTCGGGGATCAGGACGTCGGCACGCCGGTGGCGATGTCGCAGGCAATCCAGAATGCGATCTCCGGCTCGGAACTGGTGGTCATCCCCTCGGCGTCGCACTTGTCCAACCTGGAACAGCCCCAAGCCTTCAACAATGCGCTCACTGATTTCCTGGGAAGACAACGGACAACCTGATCGTCACAGGGCATGCGATTGCACCATTGCTCCCTCTCCGCCTTTAGGGCGCAAGGGCACACTCACATGCACCCGGAGGGGTGTGAAGCAGCGCAGAGGGCTGGGGTGAGGTGGACAATCTCAACCCCCCTCGGCAGGTCCCTGAGGAATTTCCGCAACAGTTTGTAGGTGTCGAAATCGAACGACGGCTCCTGCCGTTCCAGCAGGGCTTCTTCAAGATCCGCCTGTGAATCATAACTACCCAGGTGGCGCCAGCGATCGAACACGTGGATCTCGCTGCGGCCTGCCACGGAGTCGTGTTCGCGAATGCCGACGCGCCCCGGGAACGGCCATTCCTGCATGCGCAGGGATTGCAGTGCCTGGGTCATGCGCATCGCGTGCGCAAGCGCGCTTTCCTCGCCGACGCAGGTGCCTTTGCAGCGATTCAACCGGCGGCCGAGGCAGGGGCCTTTGCCCTGTTCGATACCGATGGCGATGTGGCACAAGCCGTGCGAATCGGCGAGTTCCCGCAACGCATTCAGCGCCACCCGGTGTGACCGGAACAGGCCGTAAAGGCCCCGCCGGGTCCAGAATCCGGGATCATCGGTATCGACCAGGATCGGCGGATTCGGCCCGTCGACCGGATCCCAGTGGATGGCGCAATGATCGTCGACCTGCCGCGAACGCTGGTTCAGCGATGGAGACAGTCGTTGCAAGAGCTGGGCTTTTTTGATCAGCATGCCCAACTCTCCCGCTGTTGCGAACCATTCCACCCGGGTCACTTCGGCGGCCATGTTGCGGTCCCGCGTGGATCGGGATTCACCGCTGAAGTGGGCGACGACACGGCTGGACAGGTTCATGGACTTGCCTATGAAAAGCGGCGCATCGTTGGCGCCATAGAACACATAGGCCCCTGGCCCTTCTGGCAAATCGTCCAACGCGTTAGGTGGGAGGTTTGCGGGCAGGGCCGGTTTCCGCAGCAAGTTTTCGACGGCTGCCCGCACGGCATCCGGACCGGGATCGAGGTGGATTTCCTGCGTGAATTGCCACAACACCTTGGCATCTCCAAGGGCGCGATGGCGATGGTCGCAGATCAAGCCATGGCGCTCGATCACGCTGTCCAGGTTGTGCCGCGGATGCTGGGGAAACAACTTGCGGGACAATTTGACGGTGCACAGGATCTCCGGCTGGTAGCGCATGCCGGCGCGGCGGAATTCGCTGCTCAGGAAGCCGTGGTCGAAGCGCGCGTTGTGGGCGACCAGCACCTTGCCCTCAAGCCGGCGGAGCAGTGCCCCGGCCAGTTCCGAGAACGGGGGCGCATTCCCGACCATCGCATCGGTGATGCCGGTCAGTTGCTGGATGTTGGTGGGAATGCCCCGGCCGGGATTGACCAGCGTGCTCCATTCGCCTACAAAGTCGCCGCGATCGACTTCCACCAGCCCGATTTCCGTGATGCGGTCGAACGACGGGGAAGCGCCGGTGGTCTCGAGGTCGAGGAAGATCAGCGGCCGGTCAAGCATCAGGCGGCTGCGGGCACCGGGTCACCGGTCTTCGCGTCTGTATAATTCGTTGCAAACAGGTGTTCACAAGCCATGTGGAGGATATCCATCGTGTTCGTTCGACTCTCTTTGGGGTTGCTTTTGTCTCTTGCTGCGGTTCCGGCCATGCCCGTTTCCGAAACCGAAGGCGAGCAAGGCTACACCGTGATCGATTGTGAGCAGCCCGCCGCGAACGTTGCGACGGCGCTGCCCGAGGCCATCGCCAGCCCCGCGCAGATAGAGTGTAACCCCATGAGGCAGAGCCTCGTCGCGAGTGAGGGCTGGACTTGGCGCTATCCCGGCAGCTACTTCGATCGTCCCTTCATTCCGGCCTATGCGCCCCAGGCGTCGTGGGGGCATGGCGGGCCGCGGTTTTTCACCGGCTTCAGAACCGTCGACCTTTCGGAGCCCGAAATACGCAAGCTGCACGAGAAATTCGCCAGGGAACTGCCGACGTATCCCGAGCAGGCGGCGCCGGCGCGCATCATCAAGCTGATGGCGACCAATGACCTCGGGCATGAACTGGATGCTTATTTCGGTTTCCGCTCCGAGCGCAAAGGCTGGGTGGTGCTTTGCACGCCGGGTTGCGCGCCGGAGAACCTCTTTCTCATCGAGAAAGCAGACTAAGTCAACGCATCAAGAAGGCCGGATAAACCGGGGGAGGCAAGGCAATGGAACTCGCGGTTCAACAGATACTTCCGAACGATGCTGATCGTGCAACGCTGGTGGGCCGGGCGTGGATTCCGGCTCGCGACGGACAGCCGGGCGGGCCCAGCCCGATCGCAGTTTTTGCCGGCAAGGCCTGGGACCTGTCGAAGGTCGTGCCGACCTCCGCGGAACTGGTCAACAGCCGCGATCCAGTGTGGCTGGTGCGCGAATCGATCAAGGCGGGCTGGGCAAGCGCGGTCGGCAACGTCGCGGACCTGATCGCGAATTCCCACGCGGACCGACGCAATCCGAGGAAGCCTTATCTGCTTGTGCCGTGCGATCTGCAGGCAGTTCGCGCCTGCGGTGTGACTTTCGTCTCCAGCATGGTCGAGCGCGTTATCGAGGAGCATGCCAAGGGCGATCCCAACAAGGCGGAGGAAATCCGCGGCTCGATCGGTTCGGAGATTGGCGGCGAAATCCGCAACGTCAAGCCGGGTTCGCCCGAAGCGATGCGTCTGAAGGAATCCCTCCTCCGCCGTAACCTGTGGTCGCAATACCTGGAAGTCGGTATCGGCCCCGATGCCGAGGTGTTCAACAAGTCACAACCCATGTCGGCCGTAGGCGTGGGTGCCGAGATCGGCATTCGCGCGGACTCCTCCTGGAACAATCCCGAGCCGGAAATCGTGCTCGCGATCAATCGCGCCGGCAAGGTCGTGGGCGCGTCGCTGGGCAACGACGTGAACCTGCGCGACTTCGAAGGCCGCAGCGCGTTGCTACTAGGCAAAGCGAAAGACAACAACGGCAGTTGCGCGATCGGGCCTTTCATCCGGTTGTTCGATGAAGGCTACGGCATTACGGACCTGCGCCGCACGCACATTCACGTAGAGGTCTCTGGCCCCGAAGGCTACAGGCTGGAGGGCGAGAGCCACCTCGCCAACATCAGCCGCGATCCGCTCGACCTGGCCGGGCAGGCAGTCAATCGCAGCCACCAGTATCCGGATGGAACCATGCTGTTCCTGGGAACGCAGTTCTCGCCAATCCAGGACCGCGACGAAAAGGGCAAGGGCTTCACGCACAAGCTTGGCGACATCGTCAGCGTCCAGGCCGACGAACTGGGCATGCTCGTCAACCGCGTCAACCACTGCGACAAGGTCGAGGCGTGGAGTTTTGGCGTAGCTGACCTGATGAGGAATCTGGCAAAGAGAGGACTTCTGTAGAACCATCGTAGGGGTGTGAAGCAGCGCAGACGGCTAGGGTGAGGTGGTGCTTCTCAAAGCTTGTCCATGTAGTAGACCATCTTCTTTCGCATCGCCGCATCGGCTAATTTCCCAATTCCCGCCCCCATGTTATCCACCAGGTGATGCGGCTTGCTGGTGGCGGGAATGACGCAGGTCACGGCCGGATGCGACAGGATGTACTTGAGGAAAAACTGTCCCCACGACCTGCAGTCGAATTCCGCAGCCCAGGCGGGTACTTCCTTTCCGCGTACGCGCGAGAACAGGCTGGCCTGCGCGAACGGGCGGTTGATGATGACCGCGGTCCCGGTATCCTGCGCCAGCGGCAACAGGCTTTCCTCGGCTTCGCGTTCCGATATCGAATAGTTGAACTGCACGAAGTCGAAGTCTTTCGTTTTGATCAGGCGTTCGAGTTCACCGTAGGCGCCGGAATGGTAGTGCGTGAGTCCCGTGTAGCGGATCCTGCCGGCCGCTTTCCATTCCTTCAGGGTCTTTGCGTGGGTTTTCCAGTCCTGCAGGTTATGGATCTGCATCAGGTCCATGCGCGTGACTTTCATGCGCTGCATCGATTCTTCCATCTGGCGAATGCCCGCGTCGCGGCCGGTGGTCCAGACCTTGGTCGCCATGAAAAGCTTCGATGTCAGGCCTTGTTCGGCGGCCAGGTCGCCGACCACGGATTCTGCCGTGCCGTACATCGGCGAACTGTCCACCAGCGCGCCACCATGCTCGACAAACAGGCGCAGCACTTCCTTCAGCGGGTCCCGTTCGTTGCGATCCTGTCCCACGCCGAACGCCTGGTAGGTGCCGAGGCCCACCATGGGCAGCATCTCGCCGCTGCGGGGGATGGGACGTTTGCCCACCTTGAAGGCGCCGGACTCAGCGAGCGACAGGCTGGCCAACCCCGTCAACGATGCCGCCGCCAGCGCCTTCAGCATCGAGCGGCGGCGCGGATTTCTCAGATTCGGATTTCGCGGATGCGGTCTCATGCTTTCTCCTCAGGTATTCCAGCCTGGCGCGCATTTCTTCCTGACTGCGGCCCAGCATCCAGCCGGTGCCGACCCACAGCATGGCGATCGGCACAGCGGCAAAGGCAACGCCGGCGAATCCGAGGCCGACCAGGCGCAACCCCTCGAACAGCCAGCCGCTGATCGCATCGCCGCCGCGGAACACGACGGTGTCGATGAAATTCTTCGATTTATATTTCTCCTCGCGGTTCAGCACGGTGAACAGGATTTCCCGGGCGGGGCGGCTGATGGCGTATTCGCCGGCACGGCGCAGGACCTGGAAGGCGATCAGCACTCCCAGGGTGGGGAAAAATCCTATGACAACGAAGCCGGCGATGGCGACGACGGGCAGCAGCATCAGGGCGACGCCGACGCCGAAGCGCCCGATCAGACGGTTCACTACGAACAACTGGCAGAACAGCGTCAGTGCATTCACGGCGAGGTCGATTTTCGCGAACAGCGCGGTGCGTTCGCCGGACGAGGTAATCTGGTCGGCTACGATGTAGGCCTGATGGAAGTACAGGAAGGTACCGAGCACCGTGCCCAGAATCACATACAACGCGATGCCCATCAGATAGGGCGACTTCAATGCCAGGGTGATGCCGGCGAATATGCCGCCGCCCAGGGGATCGCCGGCCGCGCTGCGCCGGTTGCCTGTCGCCCAGGCGCCGAGGCGATAGATGCAGAGCGTGGCCATGAGCAACAGGCAGGCGGAAACCGGCAGCAGGTTGGCCGGGCCGATGTCGGCGGCAAGGACTGCGGTTATCGAAGGTCCGGCCAGCGCGCCGAGCGTGCCGCCGGCCGAGATGAATCCGTAGAGCCTGCGCGCCTGTTCGTTGCGGAACAGGTCGGCCATGAGGCTCCAGAACACCGAGACCACGAACAGGTTGAAGACGCTGACCCAGACGAAGAATGCCTGCGCGGTGTATTCCGGCGCGATCCCGAATTTGAGCAGCACGTAGAACACCAGCAGGTTCGCGACGAAGAACAGGTAGATAAACGGCAGCAGCCTGCGGCGGGGGAAGCGCGCCGAAAGCCAGCCGAACAGCGGCACGGCTGCGAGCATGGCGAGAAAGGTAAACGTGAACATCCGCGCCAAGTTGTCCACGCCTCCCTGGATGCCCATTTCGTCCCGCACCGGCCGCAGGATGTAGTAACCGCACAGCAGGCAGAAAAAATACGCGAATGACCACAGCATGGCCGCAATTTCATCGCGGCGTACCTGCACCAGTCGGTCAAGGATTGCGTTGGAGTAGCGGTTCGTCGTCACGTGGACATCATTCTAATGTTCCTTCCGTCGGGGCGTAGTGAAAAAAGGTGACCATTCCCTGGAGAGGTGGCTGGCGGACGGTTTTTTTGGTTTGGCGTATGATCCGCGCGTGTTGCCAGGTGGCGTTCCAGGATGTTGTGAATCCCGGCGCTCCGGGCCGCAACCGCGAGTGAAAGTGTTCGGTATCGGTTCTGCCATACGCGGCTCACCTGTAACTCCAACATCGGGTGCATCCCCATCTTTAAATTTATTGAGGAATGTTCTCATGGCTACCGGTACTGTTAAGGGGTTCAACGACTCCAAAGGCTACGGTTTCGAAGTGCCCACCGGCCCGAAGGGCAGGCAGGCCTCCAACATACACGCGGCCTGATCCGCGCCGGACCAGGATAACAACCCCGCTGAGGCGGGTTTTTGTTGCCTGTAGGCGACAGTCGGACTAGATTTCCATCGGAGCAGATTCCCCACAAGAATGCCAGTTTCCTTGCAGGATATTCGCACCGCAGCGGCGGTCATCGACGGCGCGATCATTGTCACGCCCTGCCTACTGTCGCGCACGCTTTCCGAAATCTCCGGCGCGCAGGTCTTCCTCAAGTTCGAGAACCTCCAGTTCACGGCCTCCTTCAAGGAACGCGGTGCCCTCAACAAGTTGTTGTCCCTGAGCGAAGGCCAGCGCAAGGCGGGCGTGATTGCCGTATCGGCGGGCAACCATGCGCAAGGCGTGGCCTACCATGCGAAACGCCTGGGCATCCCCGCCGTGATCGTGATGCCGCGCTTCACGCCAAACGTCAAGGTGGAGCAGACGCGGGCGTTCGGTGCCGAGGTCATCCTGCACGGCGAGAATTTCGACGAAGCCAAGGCGCACGCGCTCGAAGTTATGGAGAAGAGGCGCCTGACGCTGGTGCATCCCTATGATGACGAACAGATCATCGCCGGCCAGGGCACCATCGGCCTCGAGATGCTGGCAGCGCAGCCCGATCTCGACGTCCTGCTGGTGCCGGTTGGCGGTGGCGGCATGATTTCTGGCATCGCGGTTGCGGTGAAGGGCGTCAGGCCGGCTGCGCAGGTGATCGGCGTCGAGACCGTGCGCTTTCCAGCCGTGCATTGCGCGCTCAAGGGGCTGCAGCCCGAGTTCGGTACCAACACCATCGCCGAAGGCATCGCGGTCAGGCAACCCGGCGGTTTGACGCTGGAGATCATCCGCAAGAACGTCGACGATATCCTGCTGGTGGACGAAGGCGATATCGAGGAAGCGATGCTGCTGCTGCTTGAAATTGAAAAGACGGTGGCCGAGGGCGCGGGCGCGGTCGGCCTGGCCGGCCTGCTGAAGTACCGCGAGCGCTTCGCCGGGAAGAAGGTGGGCCTGGTGCTGTCGGGCGGCAACATCGATCCGCTGACCCTGGCCGACATCATCGAACGCGGCATGGTCCGCACCGGACGCCTGACGCGCCTGCAGGTCCAGCTACGCGACCTGCCCGGCTCGCTGGCCAAAGTGACCGCGTGCCTCGCCGAAGCCAATGCCAACATCGAAGAAGTGCATCACGAGCGCGCCTTCACGCGCTCCCCGGTCCAGTCGGCGGATGTGGATTTCGTCTTGCAGACCCGCGGACATGAACATATCCGGGAGATCATTGCCAAGCTCGAAGCGGCAGGGTTTAAAGCGAGGCGCCACGATAGCGACTGAAAAGCAGGGGCTAGGGACTAGGGGTTAGGGACTAGGGGTTAGGGACTAGAAGCTCTCAGGGCAGATGCTTTGATTCGCCGTGCACGCTTTTCACCCTAGCCCCTAACCCCTAGTCCCTCGCGCAGCGCGGCGGCATCAGCCGCTTGCGAGAGCGCGCTCAAGGAAATCCAGGCGATCCTGTCCCCAATACAGCTCGCCTTTGTACGCGTACGTCGGCGCGCCGAACACCTGCAGGCTGATGGCTTCCTCCGTCAGGGCATCGAAACGCTTCTGGCCCTCATCCAATTTCGAGGCCGCGAACAGTTCACGCGGTTCGAATCCCTGTTCCTGGCAAACCTTCGCCAGTTCGGCCTCATCGGCCATATTCCGGTCTTGCGCCCAGCAGGCCTTTAGGAGGGCACCTGCGAGGCGCATGGCACTGCCGCTGCCTTTGCCTTCGGCAGCGATAATCAGCCTTGCGGCCAGGCTGGAATCGTACGGAAAGAACTTCGGCTCCAGCGTCAGCGGGACATCGAGGAATTTCTGCCAGCGCTTGAGTTCGGCGAAACGGTAGGCCTGACGCTGCGGCGCGCGTTTGGCCACTGGCACGCCCCCTGAAACCGGGAAAATCTTTCCGTAGTCCACCGGCTTGACGTTGATGATGGCGCCATGCCGCTTTGCAATATCGGCGAAGCGGGAATGGCCAAGGTAAGACCAGGGCGACATCGGGGAGAAATAATAGTCGACGGTTTTCATGTCGGATATTTTCTGGAAATGTGGATGGAAGATCCGCGAGAGTCTAACATCGCGGGCAATCCGGTCCGGTCCCCCGACAAGAAGACACGAAAATGGATCTCTCCGTCATATCGCTGATTGCCTTGATGGCCGTGGTCGTTGCCGGCAGCTTCCTGCCCGTCAACGTTGGCGTGCTCGCCATCGCGGCCGCGTTCCTGGTCGGGATACCCCTGGCCGGGCTCAAGCTGCCCGCCATCGTTGCGGGATTTCCGGCCGGCCTGTTCCTCACGCTTGTCGGCGTCACGCTGCTCTTCTCCCAGGCGCGCGTCAACGGCACGCTCGACAGGATTTCGGCGCTCGCGGTCGGCCACGCGCGCGGCCGGGCCGGTGTCATCCCGATTATTTTCTTTTTTCTGGCACTGGTGTTCTCGTCGATCGGCCCGGGCAACATCGCAGCGACCGCATTGCTGGCGCCGGTGGCGATGGCGGCGGCGGGCCGCGCCGGCATCCCTGCATTCCTGATGGCGTTGATGGTCTGCTGCGGCGCCAATGCCGGCGCGCTCTCGCCTTTCGCCCCGACCGGCATCATCGCCAACGGGCTCATGGCCAAGATCGGAATCGAGAATGCACAATGGAGCAACTACCTTGGCCTGCTCGTTTCGCAATCCTTCGTCGGCTTTGGTGGCTATTTCCTGCTGGGAGGTGCGCGGCTCTTGCGAGGGGGCAGGGGAACGATTGCGATTGAAGACCTGGGGCCGGCGGCTGCGCCCCTCGACTGGCGCCAGAAGCTCACGCTCCTGGTGATCGGGACCCTGATTGTAGCGGTACTCGTCTTCAAGCTGGATATCACCGTCGGCGCCTTCGTCGGGGCGGCCGTTATCTCGCTGGCGCGCGCAGCCGACGAGAAGCGGGCGTTGAAGGACATGCCCTGGGGTGTGACCATCATGGTATGCGGCGTGACCGTGTTGATCGGTGTGGCCGATAAAACCGGCGGCATGGAACTTCTCACTTCCATGCTCTCATCGTTCTCGACACAACAGAGCATCACCGCCGTGATTGCACTGGTCACCGGGGTGATCTCGGTTTACAGCAGTTCATCGGGAGTGGTCCTGCCGGCTTTCCTGCCGACCATCCCGGGCCTGATCGAGAAACTGGGCGGGGGCGATGCGCTCGCCATTGCGTCCTCGATCAATGTCGGCGCTCATCTGGTCGATGTCTCTCCGCTGTCAACGCTTGGCGCCTTGTGCATTTCCAATGCGGCGCCCGACGTGGACCGCAAGCGGCTGTTCAACCAGATGCTGGTGTGGGGGTTGGCGATGTGCGTGGTGGGGGCGGCGGTCTGCTATGTGTTCTTCGGGTTGCTCTGATCGCGGGATCTGTCGCAAGGCCGTTCGGTTTTCCCCAGGGCCCTGGGCGTTGGATGCCCCGGATCCTCCTGGACGTTCTTTATAGGGCCCGGATCGGGCACAATGCCGATTTCCGGATCGTGAGTCAGGGTTCAGTGGTCGCAATGCCTCAGGTAACACCCTTCGACAATATTCTGGCGCAAAGTCGCGATCTGTTTTGCGAGCGTCTGGCCACGGCACTGGCCGGCATGCTCGACAAGGCGGACGACGCGCTCACGGCGCTCAAGAGCGAGATCCGCGACGCGGACGTCCAAGCGTTGTACCGGGAAACACGGGACAAGGTGCTCGCGCAGCGGGAAAAAATAGAAATCCAGTTCCGGGTCCGCTACCTGCGCGAATTCCAGCTGCGCAGTAACCGCTCGAAAAAGATCGGCGACGACTTCGCCGATATCGATCTGTCCGACGTCGAACTGGCGTTGGTCGGCGAGGACGATCTCAACGAGACCCTCAAGTTCAACGCCATGACGGCGCGGTTGCGCCAGTACTGCGAAGAGGAACTCGCCGCCCTGGACCAGCGGGTGGGTGTGCTGTTCGGCGACGCCGGCCTGCAGCCGGACGACAACCCCTTCGCGCCCCAGGCGATTTCCGACGCCTACAAGCAGACCTGCGCACAAGTGGAGGACGACGTCGAAGTGCGGCTGGTCCTGCTGAAGCTGTTCGACGAGTTTGTGCTCGACGAAATTCGCGGCATTTACCGGGCGGTGAATGTCCTGCTGGTGCAGAACTCCATCCTGCCCAAGCTGCGGGGCATGGGCGCTCCAAGGAGGGAACGCACAAAGCCGCGTCCGCCCGAGACCAAGGGCCCGGAGCAGGATTTCTTCATGCTTCTGCAGAACCTGGTCGCGCAGCGGCCTGCGGGAATCGCGCAACCGGTTCCGGCGGCGGCCGCCACCCCTGCGCCGGCCATGCCCGCGATGCCCGGAACACTGCCGGCAGACGAACTGCCCGGCGCGGTGGCGGGCACGGGCGGCGTTCGACAGGTCGTGGAGGGGGCGGAGTTGCTGCGTTCGCTCACCCGCGTGCAACTCGGCGACGCGGCGGTGGCCGCCGATGCCGGGCCGCTGATAGCAGGCATCGCCGAGCCGGGGACCACCAATGTCCTGCGCGAGCTCAAGGCCACCAGCCTCGGCGGCGGCATGAGCCAGATGGACGCGATGACGCTCGACATCGTGGCGCTGCTCTTCGACCAGCTATTCGACGATTCCAAGATCCCCATCGGCGTAAAGGGCTTGATCGGCCGGCTGCAGATTCCCTTCCTCAAGGTCGCGATTGCGGACAAGGCCTTCTTCTCCAAGAAGGCCCATCCAGCCCGCCATATGCTCGATACACTCGGCGAAGTCGCTGCGCGGCTGCCCGCGGACGTCAATGCCTCCAATCCGACCTTCGCGCGCCTGGACGCAATGCTCCAGGGACTCATGAAACGTTTCGAGGAAAACATCGAGATCTTCGACACCGTGCGCGAGCAGATGGAGGCGCTGGTGATCGAGGAAGACCAGCGCATCGAGGAGCAGGCGCAGGCCGATGAAAAGCAGGTCGAACAGAAGGAAAGCCTCGCGCTCGCCAAGACCGTGGCGCAGTCAGAGATCAAGATGCGCCTGCGCGCAGCCAGGCTGCCGCGCGCGGTGGTCGAGTTCCTGCTCCGGCAATGGATCAAGGTCCTGCTCCTGGTCCAGGTCAAGGAGGGCGAGGACAGCGACGCCTGGAAGCGCGCACTGGAAACCATGGACCTGCTGATCTGGAGCGTGGAGCCCAAGGACACGCGCGAAGCGCGACGCGAGCTGGTAGGCAAGGTGCCGGACCTGCTCAGGCGCCTGGCGGACGCGCTGGCTGCCGCTGGCATCGAGGACGCGGTGCGCATCCGCTTCGTTTCCGAGTTGCGCAAGCTGCATTCCGAGATCATCGCTGGCAATGCGGGCGCCTTGGCCGCGGAGCCCGAGCCCATCAACGTGGTTATTGCAGAAATGGAAGCCCCGGAGCCTGCAGCGGAGTCGCCATCGATCGAAATTGCGCCGGAGATCGTCGCGGCGCCGGAACAACCCGCGCCCGTGCTGGAACAGCCGCGGATCGAATTCGGCCTCTCGCTGGCCGACACGCCGGTCGAAGCGGCACCCGCTCCGGAACACATTGCGATCGTGCCGGTGCCCGCGGCCGCGCCAGCGCTCGAATTTCCGACCGTCGAGCTTGCGCCCGCGATCGAACCTGCGCCGGCGACTCCCGCCACGCCTGTGGAACCGGCGGCGGATTCGATGCCCGAGTTGGACTTCGCGGCCATCGAGGTCAAGCTCGCGATCGAACCCGAACCGGCGATTCCCTCCAAACCTGTGGAGCCGGCCCCTGCGTTCGAATTACCCGTGATCCACTTTGCTCCCGCGGCCGAAGCTGCGCCTGCGGTGCCGGCCGCCCCCGCGATGGCCGCCGAACCGCCGATGGCTTTCGAATTGCCCAAAATCGGAAAGACGCCCGCTGCCCCGGCGAAGCCGCACACGTCCGCGCCGAGCCTCGAATCCCCGCCGAGTCCGAAGCAGCAGGTGCCGGTGAAACCGGCAATGCCTCCCGCGCCGGTCGGCGCCAAACCGGCGGAACTGGAATCGCTGGACATGATCGCGCCGGTCACCGTGCCCAACCCATTCGGCGAGGGCCAGGTCGAGGTCGCCGATCTGGATTTTACTGTCCAGTTGCGTGGCGGCACGGCGGGCGCGAAAGCCACGTCGGCGCTCCCGCCGGCGCTGAAGCTGGGAAGCTGGGTAGAAATCGTCCGCAAGCACGAGAAGGAAAAACACCAGACGGCGAAGCTGACTTTCATCAGTCCGCTCAAGACCCGTTACCTGTTCGCCGACCGTCACGGCAAGACTGCCCTCGAATGCTCGCAGACCGAACTGGTGCGGCGGTTCCAACTGGGTGAAGTGACCATTAGCAAAGAACCCACCGAGTTGCCCTTGTTCGACCGCCTCGCGGAGGGCGTGGCCGGCAAGCTCGGACAGCGGCGCTGAGACCGCAAGGCGTTAAAACCGTTGGGGCAATGCAGTGCTATCGGGCAGGCAAAAGGCCTGGCCTTGCATCAATGTGCCAGTAGCCCTCTAACGGGTGGTCTTGTGCCCGGCATGATCATTCTGGCCGTCGTTTTTGTGCCTGCCGGCCACCTCGTGTTCCGCCGCCTTCTGTTTTTGCCTGTTCAGTTCCTTTTCGGCCTCCGGAGAAGGATGGACCTGAGCCGGTTTCTGCTTTGGATCCTTGCTTTGCTTCGTCATGAATGGCTCCTGACAGTGGTTCGCCGTTTACGGCACATCCGGTATCGACGAAGGACCACCATACACCTGACTCACTGCAAACAGTGTGCGGCTGCCAACATAGCGATATTCACTTCAAGAGAACGCCGGATGCCTCGTCCGCGCGCGGATTCTTAGGGAATTGGCGACGGTATCCACTTCGAAGATATCGGCCGATGAGACTCACGCCGATCCCAAGAATCACCGGGCCTAATGCCTCCCGGAGCGCGTCAACGTGCACAGGGATATGGTGGCTAACCTCCCTGTTAACGCGCCGCCCGCTTGCGGGAGGTCGCTGTTGAGCCGGCAGTCAGACGTGACTTCTGCTCATGCAGGCGGCCTGACACGTATTTATGAAGAACGCTAGCAATTAGCGTTTGGTAAGGAACACCCTCCGGCTCTGAGCAGAGCCCGTTCCGGTATTCCATATGGCTCAATTCTGATGCTGGCATGGCGGCCCGGATCAAATTCACACATTCACAGGACTTGAGCGCTCAGTCGAACGCCAAGAGCACGCGCCACTTTCAGCACTGTATCGAAGCGCGGCTTCGCTCCGGGCGCCAGTGCCTTATAAAGACTCTCGCGTCCGAGGCCTGCGTCCTTCGCCACCTGTGCCATGCCTCGCGCACGCGCCACGTCACCAAGTGCCAGCAGCACGAGGTCGGGATCCTCGGTTTCGAGGACCGCGGTCATGTACTCCGCGACAGCTGCATCGTCGGTGAGGTAGCGGGCTGCGTCGAAGGAAAGCAGTTTGGTGGAAGCTCTGGTCTTGCTCATGGTTTCAACTCCAGTTGTCTGAGGATTTTCTACGCACGCTTGATGTCGCGGCTTTGGGTGGATTTGTCTCCACCGGCCAGCATGACGATGAGCAGGGTTCCCCGGCGGGTGAAGTACAGCCTGTACCCCGGACCGACATCGACACGTATTTCCGATACCCCGCCACCCACAGCCTTCCACTCACCGAGGTTTCCGGCTTCGACAAGACGCAGCCGGGCAATTATTCGAACCTGCGAGCGCAGATCTTTCAGTGCATCGAGCCAGTCCTGGAACTCCTGAGTCTGGCGCAGCGTGTACATGGAGTAATTGTATCCGAATGGATACTCATGTCAAATCGGGCCTGACCTTGGTGCGATTCAAGACTTGGCCCAATCGCACAATCGCATTGCGGATCAACTTGGCGGCTGTGATCGGTAATAAATAACGGCTGGTTTCTTGGTTTGCCTTTCTCTGCGACCTTTGCGTTCTCCGCGCCTCTGCGTTGGGTGTAGAAGTGTAGGCACCTTAAGCAGCCGACGGAAAACAAGCCGGCCCGATGGGCTCGAAGCTCTTGTAGGTCAGGATGAACTCCTGGTGCCCCAGTTCTTCTGACTTGGTCTGTTCGCCATTCGCCACGCGCAGGATCAGGTCGTAAATCTCGCGACCGACTTCGTCCAGTGTTGCGCGGCCTTCGAGGATGCGGCCCGCATCCACATCCATGTCGTCCGACATGCGCTTGAACGTGGCCGGGTTCGCGCAGACCTTGATGACCGGCGCAATCGCCGAGCCGACCACCGAGCCGCGGCCGGTGGAGAACAGGCTGAGGTGGCTGCCGCAGGCCATAAGTTCCGCGATCTCGGCGTTGTCGCTGATGTTCGGGAAACCGAACAACGGTTCGCCGTCGGGCACGACATCCAGCAGGTAGAGGCCGCCCTTGATCGGGACGTCGCCGGGTTTGATAATGCCCGAAATCACCGACTGGCCGGACTTCGCGTACGCACCGAGTGATTTCTCTTCGATGGTGGTCAATCCGCCGTCGGCGTTGCCCGGTCCGATGCTGGCGTGTCCGTACGTGGCGTAGTACTTCGCCGCCTTGGCTACCGTCTTGACGATCTCTTCTCCGAGTACAGGGTTCTCGGCGCGCTTGGCCATCCAGTGTTCCATGCCGATCAGTTCGCCGGTTTCCTCGAAAATACAGGTGGCGTCCTGCTCCACGAGGAAATCGAAGGCGCGGCCCATGGCAGGGTTGGCGGTCAGGCCGCTTGTTGCATCGGACCCGCCGCAGATGGTGCCGACGATCAGCTCGTCGATGTTCATGGTGGCGCGCGGCGTGTCTTCGAGCTGCTTCAGCGTCTGCTCGATCCAGGCCTTGCCCTCGGCGATGGTCTTGCGGGTGCCACCCGTTCCCTGAATTTCGAGCAGCTTCACCGGCCGGCCCGACTTGCGTACGGTTTCCAGCAGCTTGCCCTTGTTGAAGCCTTCGCAGCCGAGCGAGACGAGCAGGGCGCCACCGACGTTCGGATGCGTGCACAGACGTTCCATCATCTTGTGCGAATACACGTTAGGGAAGCAGCCGGGAAAGCCAATCAGGTGCGCGCCCTGTTCGCGGAAAGGGTAGTAGATCTCGCGCGAGACGTGGTGCGCGCATTCAACCAGGTAAGCGACAACCAGGGTGTTGCGGATACCTTTGCGTCCGTCGGCGCGCAGATAGGCGTTGATGGTCATGTCAGTGTCCTTCCTTGAAAAACTGGTGGCCCTCGTCGAGGGTGTAGGTCGGAATGTAGTCGCTGGTGACGTTGTGGATGTGCATGGAATCGCCTGGCGCGATGTCCGCAGTGGCCACCCCGATGGGCGCGCCGTACTTGACGATGGTCTCGCCTTTCTTCACCGGCTTGAAGGCGAACTTGTGGCCGGTCTCTTCCTTGACTTTGAGCGTCACCGCCGCGCCCATGACCGTCAATGTGGTGCCAGCCGGGATGTCCGACTTAGCAATCGCGACGTTGTCGCCCGGCGCCAGCACCAGAACTCTGGAATCAGTTTGAGTCATATCTTAAGTCCTTAAATCCAAGCGCTCACCGCAGAGGACGCGGAGGACGCAGAGGAAATACGGAGCATTAAAGGAAAAAATGACGGAACGGAGGGAGCGCCCGCAACATCTGCAATTTCGTGTGTTACCCATAATCCATTTTCTCGCATTTTCATTTCCTCTGCGTCCTCCGCGTCCTCTGCGGTGAGCGCTGTCCTTATTTTTTGAGTTTCGAAATACGGCGAGTGACGTCCTTGCGCTTGAACACCGACGGCTGCAGCTTGGTTCCCAGTCCTGGCCCGTTGGGCGCGGTGATGTAGCCGTTCTTCACGGGAGGCAGTTGCGTGACCAGGTCGCGGTACCAGTCGTAGTAGAAGGCCCGCACCATTTCCTGCACCAGGGTGTTGGGGCAGTTCATCGACAGGTGCACCGAGGCGGTCAGCAGGATCGGGCCGGTGCAGTCGTGCGGCGCGACCGGCAGGGCGTGTGCTTCCGCCATGGTGGCAATTTTCTTGGATTCCGACAGGCCGCCGGTCCAGCCCACGTCGAGCATGCAGACCGACACTGCCTGCTTCTGGAACAGGTCGCGGAAGCCCCAGCGCGTGCCCAGAGTTTCCGAGGCGGTGACCCAGACGTTGGTGCGATGGGCGTAATCCGTCAGTGCATCGAGATTGTTCATCTTGATCGGGTCTTCGTACCAGAACGGATCGAACTGCTCGAGCGCCCCGGCGATGCGGATCGCGGTGGGCAGGTTCCACATCGAATGGAATTCGACGTGGATGTCCATCTTGTCGCCGACCGCCTTGCGGATCTGTTCGAAAGGCTTCATCGCTTTCTTCAGGTCGGCATTGGAAATGTAGGTGCCGTTCGAAGCCTCGGCGGCCTCATCGAACGGCCAGATCTTCATGCCGGTGATGCCCATCTCCAGCAGCGACTTCGCCAGCGAGCCGGCGTCGGTCTTGAACGCCATCAGGTCTTCGTAAGGGCGGTTCTTCTTGTCGGCTTTGGCGGGCAGGCCGAAGTTCGCCGTGCCCTGGACCGGCTTGGAGCGCACGTACTGGTAGCCGGCGCAGGTGTTGTAGACCCGTACCTTGTCGTGCGACGCGCCACCGAGCAGTTGATAGATCGGCTGGCCGGTGGCCTGGCCGAAGATGTCCCACAGCGCGATGTCGATGGCCGAGGCGGCGCGCATCTCGACGCCGACGCTGTTGAAGCCGAGGTAGGAATTGAGGAAGTAGCGGCTGTGCTTGTCGATTTCCAGCGGGTTCTTGCCCAGCAGGTAATCGGCGCCGGTCTGGTGGATGTGCTCGGCGACGGGAGCCACCGCGTAAAAGGTTTCGCCCAGCCCGACGATGCCTTCGTCGGTATGGATATGCACCCAGAGGACGTTGGGAAACTCCCCCAGGGTGATGGTTTCGACAGCCGTTATTTTCATTTTTGTCGCTCCTCCCGATGTACGTGGATTCTAGCAGCCCGGATGATAGCCTGGCATATAGTAAGCTAGACAACCAATTGCGGGTAAAATCCCCACCATGTTCCGCGAAGACCTTTCCCGCAATTTCGGCTTCATCCTCAACGACGTGGCGCGCCTGATGCGCACCACTTTCGATCGCAGGGTGAAGTCCCTCGGCCTCACCCGTTCGCAGTGGTGGGTATTGAACCACCTGTTCCGCAACGACGGCGTCACCCAGTCCGAACTCGCCGACATCCTGGAAGTGAAGAAGGCCACGCTGGGCCGGCTGCTTGACCGCATGGAACAAAAAGGCTGGATCCGGCGCGAAGGCCACGCCGGCGACCGGCGCGCCAAACGAGTGTTCCTGACGGAGGAAGTCGAGCCGGCGATCAAGACCATGCGAACGGCGGCCGCGGATGTGCGCCGCGAGGCATTGTCAGGGCTGTCGGCCGTCCAGCAAGAACAATTCGTGGACGCCTTGCTGGCGATAAAGACCAACCTCACGCGCCTCGACGGCACGCGTCCGGAAAACGGCGGCGCCGGGAAGCGCAAACGCTGACATGTCCCAACCGGAAAACAGGGCCATTTTTGTCGTGCACCGGGCGGTGCGCATCGTCCTGCTCGTGGTGCTGCCGCTGATTGCCGTATTGGGCGGGCTGTACATCTATTCCACCGGCGGACAGGAAGTTGAAACCGACAACGCCTACGTCAAGGCGAACATCGTCGCCATCAGTTCGGCCGTCACCGGACGGGTCATCGAAACGCTGGTGCAGGACAACCAGGAGGTGGAAGCCGGTGCCGTGTTGTTCCGGCTCGATCCCGAGCCGTACGAGATCGCCGTGACCGGCGCGCGGGCGCAGATGGAAGTCGTGCGCTCCGACGTCCAGCAGCTCCGCGCTGATTATCGGGCCACCCTGCAGGAAGCGGCGGAGGCGCGCGAGCGCATCGAATTCCTCGCCCGCCAGTTCGAGCGCCAGGAACGCCTCAAGGAAAAAGGCATGACCCGGGGCGATACGTACGACGAGGCCCATCACAACCTGGAAGCGGCGAAGCGCAGGCTCGACAGCGTTCGCGAAAAGACAAACCGGGTCCTGGCCGGATTGTCCGGCGATCCAGGCCTGCCGGCGGAACGCTTGCCGCGCTACGTGGAAGCGCGCGCGGCCTACGATGCCGCGATGCTCGACCTGTCACGTGCGCTGATCAAGGCGCCGGTCGCCGGCGTTGTTACCAACATGAAGCTGCGGGTCGGCGAATTCGTGGAGAAGGGCGCGCCGATGTTCAGCCTGATCGAAAGCGGTCCGCTCTGGATAGAGGCCAACTACAAGGAAACGCAGCTCACGCACATGACGGCCGGCCAGCGTGCGGTCGTCGTGGCGGATGCCTATCCGGATCACGAGTGGCCGGCGGCGGTCGATACCATTGCCGCGGCCACCGGCGCGGAGTTCGCCGTACTGCCGCCGCAGAACGCCACTGGCAACTGGGTCAAGGTCGTACAGCGCGTGTCGGTGCGCATAAAGGTCGAACAACCGCCGGGACAGCCAAAATTGCGTGCGGGTATGACGGTAAGCGTTGCCGTCGATACCGGCCGGCCGCGCGGACTGCCGCGCAGCGTGCAAAAACTCGTGGACAGCGGCTGGCTGCCGCGCTTCCTTGAACCGGCTTCCGCGATAGCGGGCAACCGCCGCTGACGTGACCGGCGCGTCGAAACATCCGGCCCTGATCACCGCCTCGGTCGGGCTGGCGAGTTTCCTCTATTCGGTCGACTGGACCATTGCCGCCGTAGCCCTGCCGCACATGCAGGGCGCTTTCTCGGCGGCGCCTGACCAGATAGCGTGGGTCATAACCTCGTATATCGTGGCTTCGGCCATTTCGATTCCATCCGCAGGCTGGCTGAGCCGGCGCTTCGGCCGCAAGCGCGTATTCCTGTGGGCGTTGCTGGTTTTCATGGTGGCGTCGGTGATGTGCGGAGCGGCGGACTCGCTCGCGTTCGAGGTATTTTCGCGTGTGCTCCAGGGCATGGGCGGGGCGTTCCTGATTCCGCTTTCCCACGCCATCATCCTGGACGCGTATCCCCCGGAAGAGCAGGGCAAGGCCATGGCTCTTTGGGGCATGGCCGCGGTAATGGGGTCTTTCGTCGGCCCCACGGTCGGTGGCTATGTCACGGAGTACCTGAGCTGGCGCTACATTTTCTACATCAACGTTCCTTTCGGGCTGCTTGCGCTGGCCGGCTCCGCGGCTTTCCTGCCGGAGACGAAACGCGAACCGAAGCATCCCCTCGACTGGTTCGGTTTCCTCAGCCTGTCGCTCGGTATCGGAGCGTTGCAGCTGATGCTCGATCGAGGCGGGCAGCTCGACTGGTTCGAGTCCTGGGAAATCATCACGGAAGCCTGCCTGGCGGTGCTGGGCCTTTATATGTTCAATGTGCACTGCCTGACCGCCAAGCAGCCCTTCCTGGATCCGCGCCTGTTCGCGCAGCGCAATTTCTTCCTCGGCCTGGTATTCGCGTTCCTCTATGGATTCGTGACCACGCCGCCGATGGTGTTGATGCCCACGTTCCTCGACAACGTACGCGGTTATTCCATTGATGCCATCGGCCTTCTGCAGGCGCCCCGCGGCCTCGGCCTGTTCGTCGCGATGATCATCGGCGGACGCACGACGGGACGCGTGGATCCGCGCGCCGCGATCGCTTTCGGCCTGCTGTGCCTGGCCTTCTCGAGCTGGGAAATGTCGAACTGGACGGGCGACGTCGGCGTTTGGCCGCTGGTCTGGACCAATTTCCTGCAGGGCATCGGCGCCGGCATCATCCTGGTGCCGATCCAGGTCATCGCCTTCCCGTCGCTGGAGCCGCATCGCCGCACGGAAGCCACGGCGGTTTACAACCTGGTGCGGAGCGTCGGTGCAAGCATTGGCGTATCCGGTTCGCTCGCGCTCTACGTCCGCACCAGCAACATGATGCACGCGCAAATGACCGAACATGTAACGCCGTACAGCAGGGCACTGCAGTCGCAGACGCCCCAGGGGTGGAGCATGGACAGCCCGGAATCCCTGATGCGGCTGGAAGAGGAGATCAGCAGGCAGGCGGCGATTCTCGGTTTCACCAGCGACTTCTGGATGTTCGCCATGGTCGCGCTTGCGGCGCTTCCGCTGCTGCTGTTCATCGGCAAGACGAAACAGCCCCGCGGGTCCAACGACGCCATCGCTGTCGGCGAATAGCGTGCTAGGCCATAGTATTTTCAGCCAGCGGGAAATCGATGCGGATTTCGACGCCGGAATCATCATCCTTGTTGCGCGCACTTGCCCTGGCACCGTGAAACTCGGCGATCAGGCGCACGATGTACAGGCCCAGGCCCAGGTGCGGGTCCTCCTGCGATTTCTTGTCGCGTACGGAAATCATGGATTCGAACAGCCGGTCCTGCATGTCGGCGGGCAGCGGCGGGCCCTCGTTGCTTACAGACAGCCGCGCACGCGAACCCTCGCGCCGCAACCCGAAGCGAATGCGGCTGCCGGCCGGGCTGAATTCGACCGCATTGGCGGCAAGCTTGTCCAGCATTTGCGCGATCAGGTCCGGCGCGCCGTGCACGGGGAAGGAAACAGGTTCCGTTTCCACCACGAAGTTACGGTCGGGATGCGCGAGACGGTAACCTTCGACGCAGCCCTGCACGACCTGCGCAAGGTCGAAGCGTTCGCGTTCCACCGATGACAGGGACTGTTCAAGGCGGGTGGCTTCACTCATGCGCGCGAATATCGTGGTGAGCCTGGACAGACCTTGTTCGGCGCGCTGCAGATAAATGCGCGCATCTTCCGGCAGCTCGACCTGTTTGAGGTTGTCCAGGGACGAACGTACCACGGCGACCGGCGTGCGCAATTCATGCGAGAGCCGCCCGGCGAGCGCTTCGAGGTAACCGGTGTACTGCTGCAGCCGGCGCAGGATGTCGGCGAAGCTGCGCGACAGGTCACCCAGTTCATCGCCGTCCTCCGAGCCGCTGACGGTGCCGAGCACGCGGCCGTGTGAATCGATCGACTTCTCCGCCTCGTCGCGCAGCCGCCGGATTCGCAGCGAAAGCCGCGTGGCGAACACCAGCAGCGTGGCCGTGCCGCCCAGGTAAACCACGAGCAGGGCGGCGAAGAGTTTCTCGAACGCGCGGTTGCGCAGCGCCAGCACGTCGTTGGTGGTTTCCTCCACGAGCACCGCGCCCACCACCTTGTCTTCCTGCCAGACCGGATGCGCTGCCGACAGCACGACCGCGCGGGAATCGCGCGTGAGCCGCCTGCGCGTCCCGGTTTCTCCGGCAAGCGCTTCCTCGATCTCGCGGCCTTCCAGGCGATAAGTGCCGGGAGCGATGTCCTGGAAATCCTCGTTGGGTTCGGACATCGCCAGCCGCAGGATCGGCCGCACCACGATGTCTGCCGCCGCTTCCCAGAAACGCATGACAGGACTGCGGTCCGGATCGGCCTCGATGGGTGGCGCGTGCAAGGTGCCGGCCTGTGCTATCACCCGATGATTCACGTCGAGCACCCAGATGCGTGCACGAGCGCGCCCCAGGCGGCTCACCAGTTCGCTGACTTCGGGCGAAGGCACCAGCACGGCCCCGAGCGCTTCCTTGCTGGCCGTGTCCGAGGTGCCGATCGAACCGGCGGGCGTGCGGGCAACCGGGTCATCGACGTTCGCGATGGAGAAACCCAGCCGCGGTCCCACCAGTGAACGGGGCAGGCGCAGTTCGACCAGGTAACCGCCCGGCACCAGGCGGAACACGCCGTAGATGCGGGTATCCGGGACCTGTTCGTCGTCGGACATCAGCAAATAGACTGATGCGCGACCGCTTCCACGCGCGTCCAGAGAGAAACGCAGGAACTCGTCGTCCGGCGTCACTGCGGCGATCTCGAGCCGGTCGGAAGTCTGCAGCCCATCCAGATCGGGGTCGCGCAGCACGACTTTGGGATCCGAAACCTCGAACAGCGCGTAGATCGAATTGCCGTAGCGGCCGATGCGGTAGCGCGCGGAGAAGGCGCGCGACTCCGGGCTGCCCACGCCGGCGCCAACCGAATGCGGCGACACGGGTTCCCGGTCCCAGTCTTCGGTCTGGCCGTCGACGGCAATGGCGGCGGGCAGGTTGTCGATCTTGAGGTCGCTTTCCTGCGCCAGGGCGAAAGGATAGACCTCGCCGCTGCGGAACAGGCTCGGCCGGTCGTTGAGCGCCGTGCCCACCGCGCGCGCTGTCGAAATAACGCCCTGTTCCTGCACCTTCAGCAGCAGGTGTTCGAGTTCGCGGACGTAGAGAAAACCGAGCAGCGGGATCAGCAGCAGGATGCTGGCCGCCAGCAACAGCTTGAGCCGCAGTCCCGCCCGCAAGCCGGCGCGCCGCTCAGCGGTCGGCATGCCAGCGATACCCCAGCCCATAGATGCTCTGGATCGAATTGAACTCGGGGTCGAGCGTGATGAATTTGCGCCGGATGCGCTTGACGTGGGAAGTGATGGTGCTGTCGTCCACCGTCAGGCTGGCGTCGCGCATCAGCGCGTCGCGGTCCTTGACGTGCCCCGGATACTTGGCGAGCGCATGCACGATCCAGAATTCGGTGAGCGTGAGTTCGATGGGCCGGCCCGCCCAGTGCGCCTGCATGCGCTTGATGTTGAGGCGCAGCCGGCCCCGCTCCAGCACGTCCTCCGCGGCCGGCGGCGCACCCATGACTTCGATGCGCCGGAACAGCGCGGCGATGCGGGCCAGCAGGTGCGGCAGGCTGATGTCCTTGGTCAGGTAGTCGTCCGCGCCCATGCGCAGTCCGGAAACGGTATCGAGATCCCCGTCGTGCGCCGTCAGGAAAATGATCGGCAGTTTCGGCGACAGGGCGCGCAACTCGCGGCACAGCGTGAAGCCGCCTTCCACCTCGTCCGCCAGGCCGATGTCGATCAACGCCAGATCCGGCAGGCGAGTGGGCATCGCCTTCAGCGCTTGCGGGCGGTCGGCAAAGGTCGCCACCTCGTAGCCCTGGCGGCGCAGCACGTCCGCGTAGTTTTCGCGGATCGCGGAATCGTCTTCGATGATTGCAATGCGTCTGGCCATGCCTTCTCCACCTGCCTGCTGAGTGTCGCGAAGCACTATACCCGAGCACTGTGATGGCGCGCGCCCCGGTGGGAAAAGCCATTTTTCCGCCACTTTTTGCCCGCGCATTTCCCTTTCTTCGGCCCGCTTTCGCCCTGCATGGCGGCTTCAATGGCCTCCGTGCAGCCCGCACAGAGCTCTCGTGGAGGAAGTCATGAAAATGTTCTGGAATAGCAGTTTGATCGGGGCGGAGGCGTCAGGGTTCTCGATGGCCCGCGACGTCGTCCGGTTTGTGGTGACCGCGGCCTTAGCCGGCACCGGATTCGCCATCCTGCTGGCGCTGACCATCCTGGGCCTGACCCTGGTGGCGCCGCCGGCCGAAGCTTCCTCCGCGCCGGAGGCGGGGAGCGCTCACGGATCGCCTTCGGATCGTCCCGGCGACCACACCAGCGGCAGTTTCCTGATGCGGGCGCGCCCGGGCGGCGAGTACGTGCGCTCCCCGGTGCTGTCCACTGACGTGAAGTTCACCGTAAGCGGCACCGTGGCGCGCGCGGTGGTTTCGCAGCGGTTCCGCAACGACTCCCCGGACTGGGTCGAAGGCATCTATGTATTCCCGCTTCCGGAGAATGCCGCGGTGGACCGCCTGCAGATGCATGTCGGCGACCACCTCATCGAAGGCCAGATCCGCGAGCGCGCCCAGGCGCGCGCCGAGTACGAAGCGGCGCGCGAACGCGGCAGCCTGGCTTCCCTGATCGAACAGGAACGGCCGAACATTTTCACCAGCAGCGTGGCCAACCTCGGACCGGGCCAGACCCTCACCGTCGAGATCGAATACCAGCAGACCCTGCGTTACCAGGACGGTTCCGTCAGCCTGCGCTTTCCCACCGTCGTCGCGCCGCGCTATATCCCCGGCTCGCCGCAGTCGGAAGGCAAGCCGTCCGGCCACGGCTGGTCGCCCGATACGGACAAGGTCAAGGACGCCTCACGTATTACCCCGAAGGTGCTGGCCGAAGGCGAGCCCCTGCGCAATCCCGTCAGCATCCATGTCGAGCTCGATGCGGGTTTCCCGGTAAATGAAGTCAAGAGCCGTTATCACGCGGTGAAGGTGGAGAAGCGGGGCGACAATCGTTATGAAGTGTCGCTGGCGGTCGGTCCGTTCTCCGCCGACCGGGATTTCGAATTGGTGTGGAATCCGCTGCCCGGCGCGCAACCGCGCGGCGCGTTGTTCCTCGAGTCCGCTGCCGGCGAATCCCATTTGCTGCTGACCCTGTTTCCGCCGTTTGGCGTGAAAGCTGATGAAAAGCGGCTGCCGCGCGAAGTCATTTACGTGATCGATACCTCCGGCTCAATGGAAGGGACGTCGATCGTCCAGGCCAAGTCGGCGCTGCGCATGGCGCTCGGCCAGCTCGCGCCGGAAGACCGCTTCAACGTCATCCAGTTCAATTCGTCGACCGAGCTGCTGTTCCCGTCCTCGCGCGAAGCCGGCGTCAAAAATCTCGTGGCTGCACGCCGCTACGTCGACAAGCTGCGGGCGACCGGCGGTACGGAAATGGTTCCTGCCATGCAGGCCGCGCTCGAATCGCCGGCGAAGGAGGGCACCCTGCGCCAGGTCATTTTCATGACTGACGGCAGCATCGGCAACGAGGACCAGTTGTTCAAGCTCATCCAGCGCAAGCTGGGCCGCAGCCGGCTGTTCACCGTCGGCATCGGTTCCGCGCCCAATGGCCATTTCATGACCAAGGCTGCGCAACTGGGCCGCGGCAGCTTCACCTACATCGGCGACGTCGGCGAAGTCGGCGAAAAAATGGCCGAGCTGTTCGGCAAGCTCGAGCATCCGGTACTCTCGGACATCGCCGTCGAGTGGCCCGCCGACCTCAATGCGCAAAGCTCGCCCGAGAAGCTTCCCGATTTATATTTGGGTGAGCCGATCGTCCTGAGCGCACTCGTGCAAGGCCCGCTGACGGGCAAGGTGAGCGTGCGCGGCCAGGCCGGCGGGGAATCCTGGGTGGCCGAATTCGATCTTTCGGCTACCCATGACGGCAAAGGTATGGGCGTGATCTGGGCGCGGCGGAAGGTCGATGCGCTCATGGATTCCATCAACGAAGGCGCGGACCGCGAAGAGGTGCGCCAGCAAGTCGTCGAGATTGCCCTGAAGCATCACATCGTGACGCGCTACACCAGCCTGGTCGCGGTGGATGTCACGCCGGTGCGTCCCGAAGGCGAAGACCTCGATACCCAGTCGGTGCCGGCCAACCTGCCGGACGGCGGCAGCCATGCCGGGTATTTCGGCTCGCTGCCCAAGACGGCCACACCGGCTGCGCTGCACCTGATCCTGGCCATGCTCGCCGCGGCTCTGGGCTTCATGCTCTGCAGGGTGCGGAGAGTTTCATGAAAGCGGGGGTCAGGGCGATGCTCGTAGTCGGACTGGTTGCCGTCTCTGCATGGCAGGCTGGCGAAGCTGCCTATATCTACACCAAGGCCTGGCTCGCACAGCGCCTGATCGCATCGGCCTGGGATCAGGCGCGCTCCACCGGGGCCCCGGTGGAGCCCTGGCCCTGGGCCGACACTTATCCGGTGGCGCGAATCGAGGCGCCGCGCCAGCGGGAATCGATGATGGTGTTGTCGGGCGCCAGCGGCAGGACGCTGGCGTTCGGCCCCGGCCATGTCGATGGCACGCCTTTGCCCGGCGGGCAGGGCAACTCAGTGGTAAGCGGACATCGCGATACCCATTTCGCGTTCCTGCGCGAACTGCGCAAGGGCGATGCGCTGCTGGTGCAGGCAGCGAACGGCAGCACCGTACGCTACCTGGTTGCTGCGTAGGAAGTTGTCCATCGCAAGGACATGCGCGTGTTGCTCAATGCCGGCGACGACCGGATCACGCTGGTGACCTGCTTTCCGTTCGACAGTCCCGTGCCAGGCGGCGCACTGCGCTACGTGGTCGTTGCCACTCGCGACCGGCAACCCGTCGTGCGCATCTAAACCTCAAGCCGGGGACGCAAAGTGCGCAGAGGAAGAGCAAAAGAGGTCGCGGAGAAAATCGAAGATTTGATCATCCATCGGGTATCAGCGAGGCGGGTGGTCAATTTTCACGGAACCACGGACCTGGTTAAGTTCATCCTCCTCTACATTTCTCTGCGTCTTCTGCGTCTCTGCGTTGAGATGTACCCGTTCTTGCGTCAGCCGCCAATGCTTGGCGAAAAAGCAACGAGAGGCTAGCATGCCGTCTTTCATCCGTTTCAGCCTGTTATCCATGATGCAATCAAATAACGCCATTCGTCCGCGCCGCAGCCTGCTGTTCGTTCCCGGCCTGCGGCCGGACATGTACGCCAAGGCGCTGAATTCCGGTGCCGACATCGTCTGCATAGACATGGAAGATGCGGTGGCGCGCAGCCGCAAGGACGAGGGCAGGGCGCTGACCTTGCCTTTGTTCAAAAACAAAACCCATCCTCATGTCGAGCAGATGGTGCGCATCAACGGCCTGTCCACGCTGGACGGACTCAAGGATCTCACGGCGATCATCGAGTCCGACGCGCCGCCGCCGGCGATCATGATCCCCAAGATCAAGTCCCCTGAGGAGGTGCAGTTGATCGAGACGCTGCTTTCGTCCGGACCTGCAAGGACAATCCGGTTCTGCGTGATCATCGAAACCAATCAGGGCCTGGAGCGGGCGGTCGAGATTGCAAGATCGTCGCAGCGCATAGACTCCATGATACTGGGTGCGGTGGACATGTCCGCCGACCTGCGCTGCGAAAAGGCTTGGGAACCGTTGCTCTACACGCGGTCGCGCCTGGTGCATGCCGCCGCTTCTGCGGGCATCGATCTGCTGGATGTGCCTTATCTGAGCCTCGACGATCCGGAGGGTTTGCGCAAGGAGGCTATGGGTTGCGCGAAACTGGGATTCACCGGCAAGGCCTCGATCCATCCGAACCAGATCTCGATCATCCATGCTGCTTTCACGCCGGATGCGAAGACCATCGAAAAGGCGCGCAAGGTCTGCGCGGCGTTCGAGCAGGACAGTACCGGCCTGGTCGTTGTGGATGGGGAGTTGATCGAGTTGCCGGTCGTGCGTTCGATGTATCGCGTGCTGGCGATCGCCGAGCGCGCCAATCGGGCTGTCTGAACTCCTCAACAATTTCACCGCGGCAGCTTCGACAGACGCGGATCGGGCGGTGCCGTCCACTGCCGTCTGTACGTTGTAGCCAACAATCCCCGTGCCCCGGCCACTGGTGGCCATGGAGCGGGCGTCCGGATCGGTCTGCGAGATCTGTTGATCCGGTGCCTGTTTCCATCTGTTCCCCGATCTGCTCCAGAGGTGCCGCTCAGGATCCAAGAAAGCCGGCGCGATTCACACTATCGTTTTTGACGATAAAAAAGAGGGTGGCCAAGCTCGACCCCTCGATTTAAGCACGGCCTGCGCAACCAGCGGCTTGCCAACCCATTCCGGCTACCGACCGATATATCGAAGAGGAATATATAGTAGACAACATGAACTATGCAGTATACAGTACAAACGTGATGGTATTTACGAGAACATCACCGCCTGCCAAGCGACGTCATTCGGCGACTGACAATACTATTGAATCACATCGAGAGATAGGAGAAATAATGCAAAGATTTACATTCGCCGGCAGCCTTGTCGCACTGACTTTCCTGGCGCTGTCCGGTTGTGCTGGTATGAAGGGTGAACCCGCTGCCCCCATGTCCGGGAGCAAGGACATCGTCGACACCGCGGTGGCCGCGGGTTCGTTCAATACTCTGGTCGCCGCAGTGAAGCAGGCGGGCTTGGTCGATACTTTGAAAGGCAAGGGGCCGTTTACCGTTTTTGCCCCGACCGACGAGGCGTTTGCCAAGATTCCGAAGGAAAAGCTTGACGCGATCCTGGCGGATAAGGCCATGCTAACGAAGATTCTTACCTACCACGTCGTCGCCGGGAAGGTGCTCGCTGCGGACGTCAAGCCCGGAGCAGTGAAGACCGTCGAGGGCAGCGCTCTGACGATCTCGGTAAGCGGCGGCAGTGTGATGGTTGATCAGGCGAAGGTGATCAAGACGGACGTCATGGCCTCAAATGGCGTCATTCACGTAATTGATGCAGTCCTGATACCGAAGTAAGCCCGCAGCGGCGACGCCGGTGTTGTTGCCGGAACCGGCAAGCACTGGCGTCGCCGTCGCGCGCTACTTGCCGATTGTGGCAATCGTCGCCCGCGGGATGGCGCACTGATATTCCAACTTTGGCCCTATCCCGCTTTCCCATTCGCTGTTGGCGCCCCCCGCTTGAACACCTTTCTTGGGGGGCGTTCTGCTCGTCGCGTTTGCGACTCCAAGAGGAGCTGGCTTCCTGATCTTTATCTTTAGCTCGCGCACGCTATTTTGGAGGGGTTATTAATCCCGTGACGCCGATCGTCACCAGATAGTTCACGATTTCAGAGTCGGTGTAATGGCCAGTCATTTTTATGTAGTCAACGCTGGGGTCGCAGGTCCGCGCGTAAAGGCTGAAAAGCATGACCTCTGAGGGCAGCGCGGCCGAGATGTGGCCACCAGCCTTTGCCTCGTCGACCAACCGCAGCATGGCCTCATTCAATGCGAGGATGCGAGTCACGTACTGGCGGTTCGACAGCAGTCCCTGACGCACCGCCTCGCTGCTGGAGGGCAGCAAGGGCAGGCCGCCGTGCAGCCGCAGCTCCAGGGCCCAACGCAGCACAGACTGGAGCTTGTCGAGCGCCTGCTGCTCCGGCGGCAGGGCACGTATGTACTCCAGGGCGCGATCCAGCAGCCGAATCATAACGGCCGCCGCCAACGCCTCCTTCGAGACGAAATGCTTGTAGACGCTGGCCTTGGCAACCCCTGCCTCGGATGCCACATCGTCCACGGTCATATGCTCGTACCCCTTGCTCGCGAGCAAGGAATGGGCGGCGTCGAGCAGCGCATCCTCGCGCACCTGTTGTTGCTTTTCCTTTACAGACAAACGGCTAAATAGACTCATAAGTAATAAATATATACTACTCAGTTCAAGATGTGTACGCTAAATATCAGGCTAGGCATGGGACAGCTCACCGCCAAAGTAGCAAAAAATGTCCCATTGGTTTCATTAAACCGTTAATCGCCCTTTTTTTCAACGAAATGAGGAGATAGACCGATGTACCGTTCAATTAAAGCGTTGACCGTCCTGGCTGCTGTGGCGCTCGTTTCCGCCTGCGGCGGGGGAGGTGGCAATTCCACCGCAGATGGGGCACCGGTGTCAGGCACGGTTGCCACGATCATCAACACATCGCCGAACACGACGAAGATGGCCTCTGTCGTGAACGCCTCGAGCGCAGTGCCCGCGATGGCTGGAGCACAGCCGCACACGGTACTCGTGCCAACAGACAGCGCCTCAAGTTCAGCGTCTCCGAGCAGTCCGAAAAGCGGACGATCTCAATCACCGACGCGCGTGGTCGCACGGCAAAAATCGTTGTCAAGAACCTCTATGCCCGCAATGGCGTCGTGCACCTGATAGACAATGTCGTCCTGCCGACGGACCAGAACATCGTCCAGGTGGCGCAAGGCAATCCGGATTTCAGTATCCTCGTGGCTGCGGTACAGGCTGCAGGACTGGCAAATGCCCTCTCGGGTCCCGGACCTTTCACCGTATTTGCCCCGACAAACGAGGCTTTCGCGGCGCTGCTGTCGGAGCTTCACCTTACCCAGGCCCAACTGCTCGCGAACACACCACTGCTCGTAAAGGTGCTGACGTATCACGTCCTTCCTGGCCAGGTGCTGTCCAGTCAGATTCCATTCGACATGCCGGTCCCGACGTTGCAGGGCGAAACGCTCACGATCGACAAGAAGCTGCGAATCACGGACCAGAACGCTCGCCAGTCGAACATCGTTGCGGCGGACGTCGGCGCATCGAACGGTGTGATCCACGTGATTGACCGGGTGATCCTTCCCAAGTAACGTAAACTGGCGAGACGTTTGGGGGCGGTGGCCAGGAGTCACCGCCCCCGATTTATCAAACCCGGGCCGGGGGCGAAAACTGCCGAACGATCTACTCCCGCTTCTTCTCGGCCAAGGATCGCCACCCATTGTCCCAGCGGAAGCCGGCAATCGTTTTGAAGTCGCGCATCAGCCGGCCCGTCAGCCAGATCAACTCTATGCGCATGCCTGGTGCCTTGCGGGTCGCGCCGCGATTGAAATTAACCTCGTAACATCCCGTGTTACGATCGGCATAGGTCGGTTTTGCCGGTAACGCGGTCGTCGGCGATTGCCATGCAAAGACGGTTATGCAGACAGGATCCCGGATGTTCGTCAATGGACTAGGCACTGCCAATCCGCCGCATCGCTTTACCAAAGCGCAGTGCTGGGAGGCGTTCAAGAGTTCCGAATGGTTCCGCAAGCTGGACCACCGTGCGCACCTGATTGCAGAAACAGTGCTGACCAGGGACAACGGCATCGAGTCGCGTACTCTGGCGCTGGATGGACTGAACGAAGTTTTCCAGATCAATCCCAACGTGTTGCACGAACGGTTTCTGGTCCATGCGCCCGCATTGGCCGCCGATGCCGGGCGCGCAGCACTCGAGGATGCCGGCCTGCAGGCGCACGAGATC
Source organism: uncultured Bordetella sp. (assembly GCA_964402495.1). Lineage (GTDB taxonomy): Bacteria > Pseudomonadota > Gammaproteobacteria > Burkholderiales > JACQAP01 > JACQAP01. The sequence continues at coordinate 1,853 of CAYODB010000001.1, read as the reverse complement.
GATGGCGTCGTGGTCAGCACATGCACCGGTTACCTCTGTCCTGGCCTCACCAGCCATGTCATCGAACGTCTGGGGTTGCGATCCGATGTGCTGGCATTCGATCTGGTCGGGCAGGGCTGTGCCGCAGCGTTGCCCAACTGGCGGGTGGCGGCGGCGCTGCTGGCGGACGGATCCTGCGGTCATGTGCTGGCAGTGTGCGTGGAAGTGAGCAGCGCCGCGATGTACCTCGATAACGATCCCGGCGTGTTGATCAGCGCCTGCCTGTTCGGCGACGGAGCGGGTGCCGCTGTACTGTCGCAGCGTCCCGATTCCAATCGCCGGCGCATGGAATGGAAAGCATTCGGTTCTCTGACCAATCCCGGCGAGCGCAAGGCGCTGCAATTCGAAACCCGCGACGGCATGCTGCGCAATGTCCTGACGCGTCCGGTCCCGCGGCTGGCGGCCGAGCATGCGCATCAGGTCCTCGACCGCGTGTTGGAAACGGCTGGCCTTGCGCCGGCCGACATCGCCGCCTGGATCATGCATGCCGGCGGCCGGGACGTGCTCGGTGCCTTGCAGAAAAAATTCCAGCTACCCGAGGGTCATTTTCGCTACAGCACCGCCGTGCTGCGCCAGTTCGGCAACATGAGCAGCGCCTTCGTCTATTACGTGCTGCAAGCTGCACTGCGCGACAATGCCGCGCCGGGATGGTGGTGGATGTCCTCCTTCGGTGCCGGGTTCAGTTGCCACGGCGCGTTGCTCAAGGTAGCGTGACCACTGGCTCGACCGATGCGCATCGACCAGTCTTTGCCGCGGTGCGTGCAGCCGGAGGTGCTCGATGCGCTGGCTGCCGACGATCCGGCGGCCCGGCGCTCCCGAAACGATCTGCGGCGCCTGCATCGCGCGATGGGCACCCTGTCGATCCTGCTGAGCGCGCTCGATCGCGCGGCCGCGCGATCATCCCCGCGCGCGATTCTCGAGCTTGGCGCGGGCGACGGATCGCTGATGCTGCGTCTGGCGCACCGGCGTGCGGCACGCTGGTCCGATGTTGCCGTAACGCTGCTCGATCGCCAGGGCGCAGTTGAAGCACGAACGATGGAAAACTTTCGCGCTCTCGGCTGGGCGCCGACCATCGTGGCGGCGGATGTATTCGAGTGGCTGGCGGGCCCGGTCGAAGCACAGTGGGAC
>CAYODB010000001.1:0-676 GCA_964402495.1 uncultured Bordetella sp. | reverse complement strand
CTTTACCGCGATCGCTGCACGCACCCGCGTATTTTTCTGCTGTGAGCCCAGACGTGGCACGATTGCCCTCCTGGGAAGCCATCTGGTCGGACTGCTCGGCGCGGGGCCGGTGACGCGCGCCGATGCGGTGTTGAGCGTCCACGCCGGATTCCGCAGCGCCGAGCTCACGGCGGCGTGGCCGGCGGGGGAAATGTGGCGGTTGCACGAGTACCCGGCAGGCCTCTTCAGCCACTGCCTGCTGGCGGTACGCGCGAGCATCTGATGCGCGGCGGACACGATGCGATCATCGTTGGTGGCGGACCCGCGGGTGCCACCGCGGCCATCCTGCTGGCGCAGTCTGGCTGGCGGATCGCTGTCGTCGAAAAAGCCGTGTTTCCGCGCCGAAAGGTCTGCGGGGAGTTCATTTCCGCGGCAACCTGGCCGTTGTTGCGAGAGCTGGGTATCGCCGATGCGCTGTCGGCGAGCGCCGGTCCCGCCGTGCGCAGGGTCGGTGTATTCGCCGCAACCGCGCGTCTCACTGCCCCGATTGCGGCGCGATGCGAAGACGCAATTGAAAGCGGCAGGGCCATCGGCCGCGAAATCCTCGACACTGTACTGCTCGACCGGGCACGGGAGGCCGGAGCGGAGGTCTGGCAACCGTGGCATCTCGGAGCGTTCGCGGCGAACGCCGATCGGC